>NZ_ATYL01000003.1 GCF_000427665.1 Geminicoccus roseus DSM 18922 | reverse complement strand
ATCCGGGCGTCGCCGGTGTGCCGGTCGTCCGGCTCCTCTGCTTCCGGCTACTGGACCTTCTCTTCCCGGCACACCGCCCCCGCCATCCCCAAGGTGATCGCGTACATGTCATAATCATGCTACCCAAGCCCACTTGTCGAAGCCATTCCACGGCCTGCATGCTCTTCCAGGTAGATTGCCCCATACATTTCTCAACTAATGCGCGAACAATCGGCTTGCCCCTCCTGAACGGAGCGGGAACATCCACAGGCTATTCAACCGCTGGGGGCTTGCTGCGTGGTGCGGCGGTGACAATCCTTAACGGGGCATGGAGTTGTCCACCGGTCCGTGGATAGCTCTAGGGATCCGGATGTGGAGCATGGATGACCATCGTGCGACAAAGCCGCGACAGCACGGGCTTCGGGCCGGTTATCCGCCGGCGGCGGGCTCGTTCGGCACCCGGATTTTTCGGCCACCGGCCGCTGCTCCCGGTTGACGAGATCTGCCGGCGGGCGCGGGCGGATCAGTCATGTTCTCGTCGCCGGTGGTGATGATGGCTGGCAGAAGGACGACGTGCGGCGGCGGGTCGGGATGATGAATTCAAGAAGTCATACAGGTGGGAATGATGCTGTCTTGGCTGGTTGCCTCCCTGGCGCTGTATGCGGCCGTGGTCGGCGGTCTGTACGTCGCCCAGGATGGGCTTCTGTTCCCTCGCGAGGCCACCCGGCGCGGCGCCCTGCCGCTGCCGGACGGCGCGGAACGGGTGGAGCTGGCCAGCCCCGGGGGTGACCGGCTCGTCGGCCATGTCCTGCGGCGCCCGGGCGCCCGCGACATCGTCCTGCTGTTCACCGGCAATGCCTGGAACGCCGAGGACTGCCTGATCTTCTCCGCCGAGCGGCTGACCGACGTCCACCTCGTGGCGTTCCACTATCGCGGCTACGCTCCCTCCGAAGGCAGCCCCTCCGAGGCCGCCCTGATCGCCGACGCGGTGGCCCAGCGCGAGCTGGCGCTGCGCCTGTTCGGCACGCCGCCCGGCCAGCCGGAGCCGCGGGTCTTCGCGATCGGCTACAGCATCGGCACCGGCGTCGCCGCCAGGCTGGCCGGGGACGGACTGGTGGATGGCGCCGTGCTGGTGACGCCGTTCGATTCGGTCGAGGCGGTCGCCCGGGCGCGCTACTTCTTCGCCCCGGTGCCGCTGCTCCTGAAGCACAAGTTCCGCAGCGACCTGGCGCTGGCCGGCAAGGAGGTGCCGGTCGCGGTGATCGCCGCCTCCGACGACCGCGTCATCCCCAAGCCGCGCACCGACGCGCTGGTGGAGACCCTGGCCCGGCCGGTGATGGTCGAGACGGTGGAAGGCGCCGGCCACGCCTCGCTCTACGACATGCCGCTGTTCGGCCGGCACCTGGTCCAGGCCCTGGCCAGGGTCGCGGCCGCCGCCGGGGAGCGCGAGCCGACCCCGGCCCGGCCGACCGGCCATGACGTCGTGCTGGAAGGATGAGCGACGGGGCGGAACGGCCGGCGCTGCGTCTGGCCTTCCGCTGCCCGCCGGAGCTGGCCGACCTGCTGCCCCCGCCGGTCGCCGCCGCGAAAGCCCTGCCCGGCTGGCTGCGCGCCATGCCCGCCACCGCGCCCGATGCCGAGACCGGCAACCCCGTCCGCACCCTCAAGCACTGCCCGCCGCTAATCGACGCGCTGGGTCTGGGCTACCTGATCCTCCTGCCGGTGGATGTCCGGGTCGAGCGCGGCCCTGCCTTCAGCTGGGACTGGAGCCCGCCGGCGACGGGCCTGGAAGGGCTGTCGCGCAGCCCCCTCTCCTTCCATGTGGCCGCCCAGGGCCAGGGCGCGCCGTTCGCCCGGCCCGAACGGCGCTTCCTGAAGTTCCAGAACTTCTGGACGATCGCCACCGATCCGGGCGTCTCGATCCTGGTCACCCACCCGCTCAACCGCCCGGACCTGCCGTTCGACACCTTGGCCGGGGTGGTCGACACCGACCGCTATGGCGACGGCCTGATCCATTTCCCGGCGATCTGGCGGGACGACGGGTTCAAGGGGGTCCTTCCCCGCGGCACCCCGGTGGCGCAGATCGTCCCGTTCCGGCGCGAGCCCCTGGACGCCACCATCGGCACGCTCACCCCAGACCAGGCCCAGGCCACCGACCGGCTGCGCCAAGCCCTCGACCAGGAGACCGGCATCTACCGCCGCCACCACCGCGCCGACCGGCGCGGCGGCTAGTCCCGGCCGGCATCCGCTTGGGGCCGACGTCCCAAGCATGGCCGGAACACGGTGCGGGCCACCGTCACCCGGGGCAGGCGGCCTGCCGGCGCTGCGACATCCGGACCGACAGGCGGCGCAGGCTGCATCCAAGGAGCAGCGGCGCCTGGCAGGCTTCGCAGCGGCCGTGGAGGCGGCCAGGACCATCGCCGTGGCGGCTCCACGGGATGAGGCGGCAGGGATTCGCGGGCCACCGGATGGCGGCCCCCCGCCCCGCCGCGGCTTCCCGAACCGTTTGGACAGGCAGCCTGCGGCAACAGCTTTGGAAAAAGCGGACCAGATTAGGGCCCGTCAGTTCTTGATCCGGTCGAGTGCGGCGGCGGGGCAGAGGACACCCATGAAGGAACTGGCCCTCTTCTCGTAGCGGGTGGCAACTGCCCGCCACTTCCTCAGCCTTGCCCAGAGGCGCTCGACGCGATGGCGGTTGTGGTAGATCCAGGCGGGGCAGGCGGCCGGTCCGTCGTGCCGCTGCGGCGGGATCACCGGGCGGCTGCCCAGGTTCCAGATGTGCTCTTCGAAGGCATGGCTGGTGTCGCCGCGATCGGCTACCACCCAGCGTGGCACGCCTGGCAGGCGGGCAAGCAGGCCGGTGGCCTGCGGCAGTTCGTGGGCCTGTCCGGGTGCCAGGCTGA
The DNA here is from genome assembly GCF_000427665.1 of Geminicoccus roseus DSM 18922. NCBI lineage: Bacteria > Pseudomonadati > Pseudomonadota > Alphaproteobacteria > Geminicoccales > Geminicoccaceae > Geminicoccus > Geminicoccus roseus. Next base: position 125,854 of record NZ_ATYL01000003.1, on the reverse strand, counting down.
AGGCGATGGCGCGGCCAGAGCCATCCGCAATCACGCAGGCTTTCGTTCCATAGCCGCCACGAGATCGGCCAAGAGCCTCACTCGCAGGACGTCGGGCTGCACTGCCCCCTTGTTGACGGCCTCTGCCGCCTTCTGATGTGCGCGGATGTTGCTGCCGTCCAGGAAGGTCATGCCGAGTTGCACGTCGCGGTCCTGCGCCATGCCCAGCAGCCGCTCCCACACTCCCAGCCGTCCCCATCAGCCGTCAGCAGACGGTTGATCCGATCTCCAAAGGAGCGGCGGCCAGCAGGCCGCCGAGGGTGGATGAAGGTCTGCGCCGCCATCCGCCATGATCCGCCAGCAGGCGGCAGGCTGCGCCACTTCGCGCCATGCTGGCAGCGCCAGATGATCGCCTGTGCGTCTCAGATCGTGGTGCCGGATCCTGCGGTGCGGGCGGCAGGCCTTGATCAAGGGTGCCAGCACCGCCCATTGCGGATCCGTCAGCACGCTATCCGCCATCCCATCCGCCGCTCATGCCGCAGATGGGGATAATGATCAGGAGCTGACAGGCCCTTCTGTGATCGGGTCGGTCAACGGCCGGCTTGCGTGTCACGTCGCGGTTCCTCGCTTCTGTTCGTGGTCGGCGTCGTGCCGCCACCGGCTGTGGCCAGACAGTCGGAGCGGGCCAATCTAGCAAGCGGGCTCGGCGATGGTGCCGGCACCGGGGCCGTTGCGGCCTTGCTCTGCCGCGTCTTGGCGACGGGACCTCGGCTGCTGGATGCCGTGGCGGCCGACGCTCAGGCCAAGGCCGCCTCCTTGCCCCAACGGGACTCGGTGCCGTCGCACCACATCCGGTGCAGCACGACAGCGAGCTTGCGGGCGGCTGCGATCTTGGCCCGGCGCATGCCGGCGCGCCTGGCGATGCCCATCCTCCACGCCTTCGAGCGACGACCATCGGCTGGTGCGGGTCAGCAGGACGTTGGCCGCCTCGTAAAGAGCCAGCCTGGCCAGGCCATCGCCTCGCTTGCTGATGTGCCCGATCCGGTCCGTCTCTCCGGGCTGGTAGCGGCGCGGGGTGAGGCCGAAACGGGCGCCGACGGCACGGGACCGGCCGAACCGCGCTGGATCATCGACGGCCGGGCAGAAGGCCAGTGCCGTCACCGGCCCCACACCCGGCACCGTCATGAGACGCCGGCATGTCTCGTCGCGGCGGGTCGCGGTCATGACCAGACGATGCAGGCCTTCCCGTTCCGCCAGGAGAACGTCACGCACCTGCAGCAATGGCTCGATCACGACAGCCAGGCTGCGCCGGCCGTCAACGAGCTCGCGGACACGCGCTGGAAAGCCGCGCTCGCCCAACCTTTCCCATCTTCAGGCCGAAGCCCCTGAGCAGGCCGCGGATGCCATTGTCGATGTCACGCAGCTTGGTCACCAGCAGCTTTTTACCCCGTCAGCAACGCGCGCAGCTCCTGGGAGAGCAGTGACTTTACGTGCACGGGGTCGGAACCATGGATCGGCAGGAGCCGATCCATCCGATTCCTGCAAGGAACGCGGCCAGCAGGCCGCGGAGGCCGGTCCGAACCATGTGCGCAATGGCACGGGCATCCGTTCGGTCCGTCTTGATCGGCATCGTCCGCGTCGCCGCCCGCAACTGTCGGGTCTCCAGCAGCACCACCGGCAGCCCCGCCGCTGCCAGGCCGACATGCAGCACTGCGACATCGGCCCCGCCTCCAGGCCGACACGCGTGAAAACCAAGTTGCGGCCCGTCAGCGCCGTGGCGACCGCCTCCGGTTCAGTCTCAACCTGGAGCTCGTGGACGATGGAGCCAGCTTGGTCCACGATGCAGATGCCGCTCGTCTCCAGCGAGACGTCGGGTCCGGCATAGTAGGTCATCGGTGCCTCCCTCGATCTCGGCCCAGCCAGGGCCTTCGGGAGGAACAACCAGCCGCAGCAGCTCCCGCTGCCAACCGACCCGATTACGGTATCTAACAGCCACGGACGGTATGAAAGAAGATCCAGGGTCGGGTCTGCCATCCCGCGAGTTCATCGGCTGCGTCAGGCGGCCTTGCTGGTCCCCGCGCGCCGCGACCATGGCCAGCCGCCCGCAGCGCAGGGATACGCGACCTTCCCGGACGTCCCTTCCGCAATGGAGGAACAAGCCAAGCGCGTGACCCTCGCCGTCACAGGCGCAGGCAGCCCCGCCCGGCATGGGCCAGGGCCCGGTCCAGGGCCGGGGCCAGCTCCGGCCGCGCCCCCCTCAGGGCCTGGGCCTGGGCCGGGGCGATCCCGTGCCGCTCCGCCTGCACCGCCGCCAGCCGCACCCAGGCATCCGGGTCCGTGGGGAGCACCGCCAGGACCGTGTCCCAGGCCTGTTCCGCCGCCGCCCAGTCGGCTGCCCGCTCGGCGAACACGGCAAGGTCGCGCAGGGCCACTTGGTCGTTTGGCCACCGCGCCAGATGAGCGCGCAATGCGTCCATCGCCTGGCGGGGCGCCCCGGCCGCGCCATGCAGCTGCGCCAGCTCGATCCTGGCCGCCGGATGGTCCGGCGCGCGCTCCAGCACCCAGCGCAGTTCGTCCGCCGCCTCGTCCAGCCTGCCGGCGCGCCGGAGCAGCACCGCCAGGTTGTAGCGCGCCCGCACCGAAGCCGGCCCCGCCGCCACGGCCCGCCGCGCCGCCTCCAGCGCCAGATCGGGCTGGCCCGACTCGTGCAAGGCTACCGCCAGCAGCGAGAGAAGGTCCGGATCGTTCGGCCGGCCCTGCACCGCCCGCCTTGCCGCGCGCACCGCGCCCGGCGCGTCGCCCGCCGCCAGAGCCCGCCGCGCCGCGTCGACATGGGAGTCGATTCTGGCCGTCACCGCCTCCTCCTTTTCCCCGCCGGCAGCGAAGCGGCCTGCCCCGTCAGTCCCGCCCCTGCCCCTGCCGGGACAAGCCGCCCAGGTCCATCGGGCCGAAAGCCTGCCGCCGGCAGTCCCGTACGACAAGCCCGGCCGAACAGCGATCCGGCTGCCAAGGCCGCCGGATCGGCCTGATCTGCCGCCACGGCGCGTGCGCCCGTTCTTTGTGGCACCTGTCCGGCCTCATCCGGACTGCGCCATCCGCCATCGCGGTTCCGCCGGCACCACCGCAACGACCCGCATTGCCCTGGTCGTCCAGCCACGCCGGAACCTGCCCGACGGCCCTGCCGATCATGCCACAGCCCCACCCGGCAGATCCGGCCAGCGCGATCTTGGGTTGGAGCCGGACCTCCGCCCTGCTCCCGGGCCGCGTCTTCCCGCCAGGCCCGGCTTCTTCCAGGGCCCACGGGATCGCCTAAGGACGGGTCAGGCCTTCCGTCCCCGGCCGGATCCCTGTCGTCCCTCTGGCCCGGCCCAGCCGGATCGACACCTGGCCGGTTCACCCAGCCTGCACCAGGAGGGACCGGCCCATCCAGCGAGAGCGGGACCATCAGCCATGGCCTCCCGGCTCCACCGAGCACCCGTGCGTGCGCCGGCCCCGGCGGAGCACCGATGAACCCAGCCTTCCCGGCAGGATCGAGCCAGCCCGGCCGGCCACCTGTCAGTCCGCTCCCTCGATGGAGGCGATCAGCCAGACCCAACGGGCGGCGTGGTCGGGCGACGCCAGTTCCGGATGCTGCAGCAGCGGGTAGACGATCCGGGTCGGTCCCTTGTGGCGACGGCCGAGCGGCCGGCCGTCGACGCGCGTCGCCAGGATCACCGGGAACCGGTCCCAGTCCGCGCGGGGGATCTGCTGGGCAAAGCCGTCCATCGACCGCACCAGGATGCTGTTTGCCCGCTCCAGCCCGACATGGGCCAGCACGTCGCGCAGCAGCGGGCCTTCCACCACGATCTCTCCCTCCTCCCAGGGCGAGATCGTCCGCACCCGCCAGATCCCCAGCGTCTCCAGCTCGGCGACGGTGAGCATCCGCTCGCCGCCGTCGAGCAGCCGGACCGCCACACCCGGCAGCCGCTCCGGCGCGCCCGGCAACCGAACCGCCACCACCGGATCGGCCAGGGCCGCCGGAATCGTGCCCAAGGCCAGCGCAAGGCCCAGGAAACTCCGGCGGCGCCAGATGCTGCGCCGTGCTCGCCCTGCCATCGCCTCGATCCCGGCCTCCAAGAGCAGCGACAACCAAGTTCCGTCGCCGACCGGTCTAGCAGGAGAACATGAAGAAATCGTTAGTTTACGATGTCGCGCTTCCGGCTGCCGCCGCCAGGCGCCGCCGGTCCTGCAGGCTGAGCCAGCCATAAAGGAACTGGGCGGCGAGCGGCCCCAGCGGCCCGCCTGCCCAGGGCCGGCCGAACCGGGACAAAAGCTCGATCCGGCGATCGTTCTCCAGCATGGCCCGGGCCAGGAGTTCGCCGACCGCGGTGGTAGTGCCGAGGCCATGGCCGCAGAACCCGGAGGTCAGCCACAGGTTCGGCTGGAGCCGGCCGGCCAGCGGCATGCGATGCCGGGTGAACCCCATCCGGCCGGACCAGACCCGGTCGATCCGCACGTCCGCCAGGTCCGGGAACACGAAGGCCAGGTCGGCGCGCAGGGAGGCTTCCAGCCCCGGCGGATCGTCCTGCAGCCCGACCTTGCCGCCCCAGAGCAGGCGGCCGTCCGGCAAAGGCCGCCAGTAGCCGGTGGCGAACCGGTCGTCGAACACCGCCCAGGGCTTGCCGACGATCCGCTCCAGCCGGTCGCCCAGCTTCTCGGTGACGATCACATAGGTCATCACCGGCAGGAGGGCGCGGCTGGCGCGGCCGTCCGGGTCGCCGCCATAGACCGAGGTCGCCAGCACCACCTGCCGGGCGCGCACCCGGCCCCTGGCCGTGACCACCCTCATCCCGTCGCCCTCGGGCACCAGGGCATGGACGGCCGAGCCCTCGAACAGCCGGCCACCCTGCTCCGTGATCGCCCGCGCATAGCCCCGGGTCAGGGCCACCGGGTCCAGATGGACCGAGACCGGGTCGAACACCCCGCCCCGGTACCGTCCGGTCCGGTAGATCTCGGCCAGCCGCTCGGGCGGGAGCACCTCGAAAGCGACGCCGTGCCGCTTTCCGGCGAGCGCCGCCCGCTCGGCCAGCTCCGCCGGCCCGGCGAAGAACGACGCCTCCAGCACGCCCGGGGTCACCTCGGTACGGATGGCGTGACGCTCGATCCGGCGGCGGACCAGGGCCACGGCGTCGCGCGCCTGGTCGAACAGCAGCCCGGCATCGGCCTCGCCCAAAGCCGCCACCAGCTCGTCGTCGTCCCTGGCCCAGCCGATCTGCACGAAGCCGCCATTGCGGCCCGAAGCGCCGTCGCCGACCCTGCCCGCCTCCAGCACCGCCACCGACGCGCCCCGCTCCACCAGCGAGAGGGCGGCCGCCAGGCCGGCCAGCCCGCCGCCTACCACGGCGATGTCGGCATCCACGTCGCCCTCGAGCGCCGAGGCGACAAGCGGCGGCTCGGTGGAGGCGGCATCGTAGTAGATCGGTGTGCTGCGCCCGGTCGACACGAGGGAACTCCTTGATCTGCCGCGTCCGGCATGATTGCGCTGCTACCTACGCACGGGCAAACCTGCCGTCGATGCTGGACCGCCGGGAGAGCCGACTTGCGCCTGATCTGCCGCACGCTGCATGGCCAGAAGCCCCTGATCCGCCCGGCTCCGGTGGAGCGCGACTGGATGGACGGCTCCCCGGAAGGTTTCGCCTATCGCTGCCTGCCCCTCAACATCGCCAACGCCCATGGCTGGGAGGTGCTGTGCCCGGCGGCGTTCGAGGCCTCCTGGGACGGCGAGCCGGCCGCCGCCTCGATCCGGGTCGAATCCGACGCCCCGGCCCATCTGCTGCCGATCAGCCATTTCGGCAGCGGCGTGCTCACCTTCCACCTGCATGGCCTGTTCCGCACCGAGCCCGCCGTGCAGCTCTGGGTGTCCGGCTCGCCCAACCGGATCAAGGACGGCATCCAGCCGCTGACCGCGCTGATCGAGACGGACTGGGCGCCCTACACCTTCACCATGAACTGGCGCTTCACCCGCAAGGGGCGGGTCCGCTTCGAGAAGGACGAGCCGTTCTGCTTCTTCTTCCCGCTGAAGCTGGATCTGGTGGAATCGGTGCGCCCGGTGTTCCAGCCCATCGAGCAGGACCCGGCCACCGAGGCCGCCTATCGTGCCTGGGCCGAGGCGCGCAATGGCTTCAACAAGGCGCTGCAGGACGAGGGCTCGGCCGCCCGGGAAGCCAAGTGGCAGAAGAATTATTTCCAGGGCCGGATGCCGGATGGATCCCGGCCGGAGCGCAGCCATCGCACAAGGGTCCGGGTCGCCCCGTTCCAGGAAGCCGGCGACGAGCCGGACGCGAACGCACCTGCCTCGTGACCGGAAAGGCACGCAGGATGCCGCCGGCGCGGCCCGCTTCCGGTGCCGGCGACATGAAAAGCTGACGTTTCCGTGCAACCGCCGTAAGATCGATGCAAGTCATCGGGCGGCGACGGGACGATGATCGTCAGGGCGGGAGCGGTCACGGGACATGGGAAGGTGAAAGAAGCGAGCCGGCGGATCATGGCGCCGCTGCTGGCGGCCTGGGCGCTGTTCATGCCGGAACTGGCAGCCGCCCAGTCGGTGCGCACCGCATCGGTGGCAGCACCGGTGCTGCATGCCCCGCTTGCCGCCCGGACCGTGGTCCGGCCGCCGTCGGCGGATCCTCTCGCTTCCCTGCTCAAGACCACGCTGGATGCCGCGCAGGCCGGCACCGGCGACACCACCCTGCTCGACCTGATGCCCTTCTATCAGCAGCGCGGCTACGTTCCCGCGTTCAGCGGCGATCCTGCGCGGCTGGAGCGGGGCCGGGCGGTGCTGGGCGCGCTGATGCGGGCGGACCGGGAAGGGCTCGATCCGGCCTATTACGAGGTCGAGCGGCTTTCAGTGCTCTCCGGCCTGGGCACCGCCGCCGGAACCATGCCGCGGCCAGTCGACCAGGCCGAGTTCGAGCTGCGGCTGGCCCGGGCCCTGGTGCACTATGCTCTGGACGTGTCGGAAGGCCGCGCCGGGCCGGAGCACGAGCAGGCTGGCGGCGTCCGCAGGATCGGGCCGACCCCGCCCACCCCGCTGCTGCAGGCGGCGGCCAGCACGCCGGACCTCGGCCGCTGGCTCGATTCGCTCCCGCCGGACAGTCCCCACTACGTCCGGCTGCGGACCGCGCTGGCGGAATGGCGGGCCAAGCTCGGGCAGGTCGTCTGGACCCCGGTTCCGGCCGGCCGGCGCCTGCAGCGCGGCAGCGCCGGCCCGGAAGTCGTGGCGCTGCGTCGCCGCCTGATCGAGGAAGGGCTGCTCTCGCCACCGGCCCATCCCGGCCAGCTGTCCGCCCTCTACGACGAGTCCCTGACGGGCCCGGTCCGCGCCTTCCAGGCCCGCTATGGGCTCGGTGCCGACGGGGTGGTCGGCGAGCGCACCTTCCGGGCGCTGAACGCCACGGTCGCCCAGCGGGTCGAGCAGATCCGCATCAACATGGAGCGGCGACGCTGGCTGCCGCGCGATCTGGGCGACCGCTACGTGTTCGTCAACCTGGCGGACTTCACCCTCAAGGTCGTCGATCAGGACCGGACCATCCATACCAGCCGGGTGGTGGTCGGTTCGCCCTACACCTCCACCCCGATGATGTCGCACGACATCAGCTATGTGGTGCTCAACCCCTACTGGAACGTGCCGCAGTCGATCCTGTTCCGGGAGATGCTGCCGCATCTGAGGCGGGATCCCGACTGGCTGGCCAAGGAGCGGCTGCGGCTGTTCTCCGGCTGGGGCGCCGATGCGTTCGAGGTCGATCCGCGCCAGGTCGACTGGTCGGCGGTCACCGAAGCCACCTGGCGCTTCCGGGTCCGCCAGGATTCGGGCCCGGACAACTCGCTGGGCGTGATCAAGTTCATGTTCCCCAACCCGGACCACATCTATCTCCACGACACGCCGAGCAAGAATCTGTTCCGGCGCAGCGTGCGGGCGTTCAGCCATGGCTGCATCCGGGTCGAGGATCCGCTGGCCCTGGCCGACGTGCTGCTGGCCAGCCAGGGATGGCCGCGCGCCCGCCTGGAGCAGGTGGTCGAGGGAGGAAAGCCCGAGCAGATCGTCCGGCTGAAGAAGCCCACTCCGATCCATCTGGCCTACATCACCGCCTGGGTCGACAAGTCGGGGGAACTGCTGCTCCTGGACGACATCTATGGCCGGGACACGCTCCTGAAGCAGGCGCTGGAGGTGGAGAGCAGTTGAGGATCCGGCCGCACCGCCCGCTCCCGCCGATGCCGGCATTCGGTACTTCGTCCTCGCCGGTTCGGTACATCGTCCACATCCGCGTGAGCGGGAAACCGGGGCTGCTCGGAGGATCCTTGACCGGCGGGGCTTGCTTGCGCACTGACTTGCGGGCGCAGATCAGCGACGCCGGGAGTCCCGATGCAGTCGATCCGGCCTAGGCACGATGCTTCTCGGGACCTGCCGCCGCGCGGCCGGCCCGCCCTGCCCCGCCCGGGAGTGCCGGCATGACCGGCTCGGTCCGGGTCGATCCCGATGGCGGGATCCTGATGCACTGCTCCCTGCCCGCCTCGCTCAGCGAACTGCCGGGGCTGGTGGAGCAGGTGGAGACCAGCATCGTCGAGGCCGGGCTTCCCCTGGAGCTCGGCCTGCAGTTCACCCTGGCGTTCGACGAGATCCTCACCAACCTCGCCAGCCACGCCACCCAGGCGGCCGGCCGCGAGATCGAGGTCGAGGTGGCACTGCGCCTCTACCCGGACCGGCTGGAGGCGACCATTTGGGATGACGGTCCGGCCTTCGACGTCAACAGCGTCCCGCCGCCGGACCTGGACGAGGAGCTGGAGGAGCGGGAGGCCGGCGGGCTCGGCCTGTTCATCGTGCGCAACGTGATGGACCAGGTCGTCCACGACCGGCTGGGCAGCCGCAACCGGCTGTTCCTGATCAAGCGGCTGGGCGAGCCCGACGACCGGTAAGGCCGGGGATCAGCCGGTGACCGTGGTGCTGGGGCGGTCGTCGCCGGAGGCGGTCTCCTCGTGCCAGCGTCCCTCCTTGTCCTGGTACTGGATCGTCTCCGCCGATCCGGCCTGTTCCTGACGGGCGGCCGCCTGCTCGGCGGCCCGGCGGGCCTCGTCGTGGCTGGGATAGCTCTCGGAGAAGGAATCGCCGACCTTGTACGCCCAGCCATGGTCGTGCTTGACGATCTCGTAGGTGATGTCCGGCATGGTCGTTCCCTTTCCTCGAGCGGCGCGGGCGCGTCTTCTAGGAGGATCCAACCTCCGCCGTCAGCCGTCGTTCCGCTCGGCCGGATCGATCGCCGGCCGGAGATCCTGGATCAGCTGCTCGGTGACTGCCGCCTGGCCGCGCTCGTTCATGTGGAAGCTGGTGTCGTACACCATCTCCTCGTCCACCATGAACTGGTAGGGGTTGCCCAGCACCGGCACGCCCAGGTCGCGCCAGAAGTCGCGCAGGTCCTGGAACAGAAGCGCCGCCGCCGGCTGGTCATGTTCCACGCGGCGCAGGGTTGGCGGCCAGCCGGCCAGGACCCGGACCCGCTTTTGTTGCTGCGCTTCGACGAAAGCGCGGACCGCCCGCGCGCCGAACAGGTCTCGGTCCAGCCTCGGGAAGATCTGGTTGTCGGCCTGGACGGTCGCGCGCATCCCGTCGGTGATGCTGGCCGCCGTGTTGCCGCGCTCGCTGCCCCTTCGGTCGATGTTCTCCGCGCGATAGGGGCCCGGAACATTGCCCAGCGGCGCGTCCTTCCAGTGGGTGGCGTTGTCGATGATCGCCGACCAGAGCAGGCGCAGGTCGAACTGCGAGGCATAGGCCGGCCAGTACGCGGGCGGGAGGCGCCACCAGAAGCTCTTGTCGTGGAAGGAGCTGTAGAAGACCGGCAACGCGGTGAACGGCGCGGTGGTCCGGAACAGGGGATACTCCACCATCAGCACCACGGTGTCGCCCGGGCGGGTGACCCGGTCGGCGCGATCCAGGAGATAGGTGAGGTCCAGCCCGGCATGGGAGCCGAAGTCGAACGCCTCGACGCCCAGGGCCTGCGAGATCTTCTCGGCGTCGAAGCCGAAATGCACCGAGGACCCGCCGACCAGGATCAGCCTCGGCCCCGTGATCGCGGCCAGGTCCTGTTCCTTGCGCTGGTAGAGGTCGCGCACCCAGCCGATGTCGTTGTTGCTGTAGAGATAGGGCTTGAGCGGGGGGATCCCGAACCAGACCAGGAACAGCAGTGCCAGCCAGGCGGGGATGCTGGCCAGCAGCCAGGCCAGGAAGCGGCGCGCCTGCCGGCGCGGCGGGAGCGGGGTCATGCTCAGAACTGGAAGTAAAGGAAGGGGGACGGGCGGCTGGTCAGCATGGACAGCACGGCGACCAGCAGGACCAGGCCGGTGGCCAGCGCCCAGCCCGGCTCCATCCGCCAGGTGAGCCGCCCGGGCCCCGGCCGCGCCGCTTCCGCCTGGCCGCCCAGCGTGCCGCTGCGGCCCTCGAACCGGTAGGGCGCGTAGCGGCGCATGATCTGGAAGGTGTTGGGAGCGAGAAACAGGATCGCCAGCAGCAGGGCCAGGTGGATCCAGGCGGCACCGGTGCCGCTGAACAGGCGCTCGCCGTCGCCCAGCCCCACCATCGCCTGCAGGATCGTGCCGGCGACCGCCATGCTGTCGGCGCGGAAGATCACCCAGCCCGCCACCACCGCCAGGAAGGTGACCAGCACCGAGGCCGGGCGCAGGGCCGGAACGTGCAGGAGCCTGTCCACCGCCGTCCCGCCGATCATCCCGCGCCAGGCATGGTTGATGACCAAATAGAGCCCGTGCAGCGCGCCCCAGGCCACGAAGGTCCACCCGGCGCCGTGCCACAGCCCGCCGACCAGCATGGTGATCATCAGGTTGAGATGGCGCCGGCGGGCGCCCCGGCGGTTGCCGCCCAGGGGCTTGTAGAGATGGTCGGCCAGAAAGCGCGACAAGGTGATGTGCCAGCGCCGCCAGAACTCGATGATCGAGGCGGCCTGGTAGGGCGACCAGAAGTTCACCGGCAGGCGGAAGCCCAGCATGTGCGAGAGCCCGACCGCCATGTCCGAATAGCCGCTGAAGTCGAAATAGAGCTGGATCGTGTAGGCGAGCGCGCCGATCCAGGCGCTGCCGAGGTCGGGCGCAGCACCGGCGGCGACCCCGCCGAACAGGGTCTCGGCATAGGGCGCCACGCCATCCGCCAGCACCACCTTCTTGAACAGCCCGATCCCGAAGATGCCAAGCCCGACCAGGATCCGGGCCAGCTCGAACCGGTAGGGCCGCTCCTTCCAGAACTGCGGGATCACGTCCTTGTGCAAGAGGATCGGCCCGGCGATCAGGTGCGGGAAGTAGGTGACGAACAGGAAATACTCGTGCGGCCGGTAGGTGCGGGTCTCGCCCCGCCAGCAATCGGCCAGGTAGGCGATCTGGGTGAAGGTGAAGAACGAGATCCCGACCGGCAGGGTGATGCCCAGCGGCTCGATCGCGAGCCCGGTGGCGGCCGCGATATTGCCCAGCACGAAGTCGGCGTACTTGAACCAGCCCAGCACCAGCACGTCGACGGTGACGCCGAAGGCCAGAAGGATGCCGTTCGGCCGGCCGCGGGCAGCGCGGCGCGAGATCGCCGTGCCGACCGCGAAGTTGAACGCGATCGAGGCCAGCAGCAGCGGCAGGTGCTGGTAGTCGCCGATGCCGTAGAACAGCAGCGAGGCGGCCCCCAGCCAGAGCAGGGCGGCGCGGCGCCAGCGCAGGCGGCCCAGCAGGTAGAAGCCGAGCAGCACCAGCGGCATGAAGCCGAAGATGAAGGCGAAGGAGTTGAACAGCAAACGCTGGTGTCCCGTCGGCGAAGGCGCGGTCGCGCCCGGCGCGGACTGAAACCAGCGGCATTGCCCGGCGTCAACAGCATGACCCGCCAGCCTGTGCCCGGAACGGCCGTCCGCCGTCGCCCCCGGCAGGCGCCGGTCAGGCCAACGGGCGTAAGCCCAGGTCCTCGGCAAGGCGCAGCAGGTAGCCGTCCGGGTCCTGCACGAGGAACTGGCGCTGGCCGGTCTCCCGGTCGCCGGCCCGGTACCATTTCTCCTCGCAGGCCATGTAGAGGTCCCAGCCGGCCCGCTCCAGCCGCTGGAGGATCGGCGTCGCCGCCGGGACCTGGATCTCGAAATTGATGCCCCGTCCGAACGGCCGCTCGAATCGGCCGGTGATCCATTGCCGGGCCCGCGGATCTCGCTGCTCCAGCATGACCCGGGCGCCGTTCAGGTCGAGGCAGGCGAAGCCGTCCTCCGGCCGGTCATAGGCGATCCGGAAACCGATCAGGTCCCGCCAGAACCGCAGCGACGCATCGAGGTCGGTCACCACCAGTTCCGGAACCAGCGCGGGTGGGCGGGTCATGACGGGTTTCCTGGAGACGGATGCGCCGCCGCCCGGCCGCCCTTGGCGGCGGCCGGGCGGCGGCAGCCCCTACCAGATGGTGTAGCCGGCGTCGGCGACCAGCACGTGGCCGGTCACCAGCGAGGCGGCGTCGGTGGCCAGGAACAGCACGCAGGCCGCGATCTCCGGCGGCTGGCCGACCCGGCCCATCGGGGTCATGTCCATCCAGATCTTGTACCAGTCCGCCTTTTCCATGCCGGGCTTGGTCATCGCCGTCTCGATATAGGTGGGCGCCACCGCGTTGACCCGCACCCCGCGCTTGGCCCACTCGCCGGCCAGCGACTTGGTCAGGTGGTGCACGCCGGCCTTGGCAGCGTTGTAGTGGACCTGCTCCTGCGGGTAGTTGGAGATGATGCCGCTCATCGAGCCGATATTGATGATCGAGCCCTTGCCGGCGTCCAGCATGTGCTTGCCGAAGGCGCGGTTGGTGTAGAACACCCCGTTCAGGTTGATGTCGACCACCTTGTGCCACTGCTCGTCGGGCATCTCCTCGCCGGGGGCGCTGAGCGCGATGCCGGCATTGGCGACGGCGATGTCGACCCGGCCGTACTTCTTGACCACCGCATCGGCGCAGGCGGTGACCGCCCTGCTGTCGGTCACGTCCAGCTGGTGCAGCTCCGCCTCGTAGCCCTTGGCCTGGAGCGCCGCCAGGCCCTCTTCGCCGACCTTGGGGTCGATCTCGGCGATCACGACCTTGGCGCCGTGCTCGGCCAGCGCCATCGCCGTGGCCAGCCCGATGTTGCGGCCGCCGCCGGTCACCACCGCGACCCGGCCACTCAGATCAAACAGCTCTTTGTACATGATGCTCCCTCGAGCGCACATTGTCGGCGATTCGCTGTCGGCTTGGGCGGCGCCTGGTCGCCGCACGACGTCGACCAGGGAGGGCGGCCCGGCAGGCAACCCTTGCAGGCGCGATGAAAGATCGTTTCACGAAACGGTGCCTCGCCTGGCGGGATGGCCGGATTTTCCGGCCGTTCAGCTTCCCTGTGGCTTGGGAGATAACGTCGCCGGCTCGGTCCTGGCAACGGTATGCTGGCGGATGGCCGCGGGACCCCTTCACCTTGCGGGGCCATGCCGCCGCCTTGACCAGTTCAAGCAACTGCTCATCGTTTGATCGTTTGCCCGATCTCCCCTAGGCAGGACGAAAGATTGATCAGGAGGGCTTCGTTGGACGAGATCGACCTGCCCGTCGACCGCCGGAGGGATCTGGCCGCGCGGGCGGCCTGGCTTTGGTACATCAAGAACGACACGCAGGAGACCATCGCCCGCTCGCTCGGCCTGAGCCGCGCCGCGGTGCAGCGGCTGGTGGCCCAGGCCTTGTCCGAACGTCTCGTCAGCGTGCGCATCGACCACCCGATCGCCGCCTGCATGCGGCTGGGCGCGGAGCTCGAGCAGATCTACGGCGCCGACAGCGTCGACGTGGTGCCCGACGCCGGCGGCCGGGCGCTTGGCCACGCCGCGGCCGAGCGGCTGGGCCGGGTGCTGGCGTCGAAGGTGCCGACCGTGGTCGCCGTGGGCGCCGGCCGGGCCGTGCGTGCCGCGGTCATGGAGCTGCCGGCGATCGAGCGTCCCCAGCACCAGATCATCGGCATGGTCGGCTCGATCGCCCGGGACGGCTCGTCCAATCCCTATGAGGGCGTGGTGCGCCTGGCCGACCGGATCGGCGCCCAGCGCTGGCCGATGCCGGTGCCGCTGATCGTGGACAGAACGGACGAGCGCATCCTGTGGCAGTCGCAGCGCCTGTGGACGATCCTGTCCTCGCTGGCCGAGCGCGCCGCCCTGGGCATCACCGGCATCGGCCACATCGGCGCCAGGGCATCGCTGGTGCTGGATGGCTTCATCGACACCGTCGAGATGGCCGACCTGGCCGCCAAGGGCGCGGTCGCCGAACTGGCTGGTTTCGCCTATGATGGCGATGGTCATCTGCTGGATCATCCGCACAACGGCAAAGTGACGAGCCTGCCGCTTCCACGTCCCCATCCGATTCTGTCGGTGGCGGCCGGCCCCGCCAAGGTCGAGGCGATCCGGGCGGTACTGCGTGGCAAGCTGGTGAACCGGCTGGTGACCGATGAGACGACTGCACGGCTGCTATGTGAAAGCGCTTGACCCTCAACCTGCATCTGGGCGAACAGTCGCCCATTGATCGGGCAGTCGCCCGCATCGTGCACATCAACAATCCAGGGGGGTTCGCCATGAAAAGACGTGATCTGCTGAGCGTGGCCGCTGCTGCTGCGCTCTTGTCCACCACCAGTTTCTCCGCGTTCGCGGACGACGCGTTCTGGGCCAAGGCCGCCGAGCCGTACCAGGGCGTCACCATCCGCGGCGTGTCCGAGAGCACGCCCTCGTCCAACTGGGCGAAGGACGTCATCGCCAAGGAATTCACCGAGAAGACCGGCATCGAGATCCAGTTCGAGACCACCTCCTGGGATCAGATGTACGACAAGGCGATCAAGGACATGGAGGCCGGCTCGGGCATCTATGACTTCGTCTATATCGAGCAGGACATCATCTACTCCTACCTGTCCCGCGACTTCCTGGTGAACATCACCCAGGCGCTCAAGGACAATCCCGACCTCGCCGCGCCGAACTTCGATACGAGCGCCTTCACCACCTTTGCCGACTACTTCAAGGGCAAGGACGGCGACCTGTACGGCGTGCCGATGGAGGCGTTCCTCAAGACGTATCTCTATCGCACCGACCTGTTCTCCGACCCGGACATCAAGGCGCAGTTCAAGGAGAAGTACGGCCGCGATCTGGCGCCGGCGACGGACCACCAGCAGTACCGCGAGATCGCCGAGTTCTTCACCGAGTACGGCCAGGAGAACGATCTGCAGCTGTGGGGCACCACGGTGCAGGCCAGCTCCGGCCACCCGGCCTCGTTCTACGAGTTCGTGGAGACGATCGCGCCGACCTTCGGCGTCTACAACTGGGGCCTGAACACCGAGAACTGGGCGGCCACCGTCGAGAACGGCGGCACCATGAACAGCGACAAGGCCAAGGCCGCGCTGTCCTGGTGGATCGGCAACCTGCAGTACGCCCCGCCGGAATCGACCAGCTCGACCTGGGACGAGGTCGCCGCGTCCTTCTCCGCCGGCCGTGCCGCGCAGGCCTTCGTCTATGGCGAGAACACCGCCTGGATCGCCACCGACGAGAACAAGTCGACCGTGGTCGGCAATGTCGGCGTCGCCCTTCCCCCGGTCGAGCCGGGCGTGATGGAAGAGATCGAGGCCGGCGAGGGCTATATCGGCTACTATGACGGCGGTGCCTTCGGCATCCCGCACTCGTCGAAGAACAAGGAAGCTGCCCTGCTGTTCCTGCAGTATGTCGGCCAGCCCGAGGTCCAGGTCGACTGGGCGGTCAACGCGGCCCGCGTGACCCACACCGCGACCTACGAGGACCCGCGCATCCAGGAACAGGACGAGAAGACCAGCGGCTACTACTCGCTGATGCGCGACGAGGGCAAGCTGTTCGCCGGTGCGCCGGACTTCCCGTTCCATGGCCAGCTGCGCGAGGCGATCGCCCCGTTCTTCTACGACGCGATCACCGGCAAGCTGACGCCCGAGGAGGCGCTCGACCAGGCCGCCGCGCGCGCCGAGGAAGAGCTGACCCGCCTGGGCTACCGCAAGAGCTGACGCCCGCGCCGGGCCCGGGACATGCGCATCCCGGGCCCGGCCCCCTTGATCTCGACCTTGCCTGATCGGAACGCCCCTTGCGCTCACCCGTAACCGGTTGGCTGTTCCTGGCGCCCACGATCGCGGTGCTGGGAATTTTCGGCCTTCTGCCATTCTTCTACGTGGCCTTTGTCGGGTTCTTCGACTGGAACCCGTTCGCCGCCAATCCCGGCCTGGTCTACGCTGGGGTGAACAACTATCGGCGCCTCGTCTTCGACGATCAGTTCCTGCGCTCGATCGGGCTCACGCTGCAGTTCACCTTCTGGGTGGTGCTGAGCGAACTGGTCATCGGCTACCTGCTCGCCCAGCTGTTCATGCGCGATTTTCCGCTCAAGGGGCTGTTCCGTACCATCCACACCCTGCCGCTGCTGGTGGCGCCGATCGCGGTGGGCGCCGCCTGGCGGCTCCTGACCGTGCCGGGCCTGGGCCCGGTGCCGTTCTACCTGGACCGCTGGTTCGGCATCGACTTCCGGCTGGGCTCGTTCGAGAACCAGGCGTTCCTGACCACGGTGATCATGGACATCTGGCACTGGACGCCGCTGGTGACCCTGACCCTGCTGGCCGGGCTCTCGGCGATGCCCAAGGAACCTTTCGAATCCGCCCAGGTCGACGGCGCCAACCGCTGGCAGATCTTCTGGCACATCATGCTGCCGATGCTGAAGCCGGTGCTGCTCACCACCGTCTTCATACGGCTGATGGACGCGCTGCGCACCGTGGACGAGGTCTGGATGCTGACCGGCGGCGGACCCGGCACCGCGACCCGCTATATCGGCCTGCATATCTGGCGGGTGGTCTTTCCGCAGACGGATTACGGCTACGGGGCCGCCATGTCGCTCCTGACCCTCTACCTCACCATCATGCTCTGCTGGTTCCTCTATGTCGCGCTGGTCGCGAGAAAGCCGCGCGCGTCATGAAGAAGAAAGGCATCCTTCTCCCGATCCTCATCTGGTGCGGGATGACGGTTCTCACCCTCCTGCCGATCTGGTGGCTGTTCGTCGTGTCGATGCGCACGCGCGTGCAGCTGTTCGGCCGGCCCTCCCTGATGCTGGATGGCTTCTACTGGGGCAACTACGTCGAGGTGCTGCAGAACGAGGAGTTCCGCTATTACCTGTGGAACTCGATCGTGGTGGCGTCCAGCAACTGCCTGATCGTGACCGTCCTGGCCCTGCTCGCGACCTTCGCTTTGTCGCGCTACAAGCTGGCCGCCGAGGACAGCCTGTTCTTCTGGCTGATCACCAACCGGATGGCGCCGGCGGCGGTGTTCCTGCTGCCCCTTTTCCTGCTCTACACCCAGGTGTTCCGGTTCGGCGACTACCAGCTGTTCGACACGCGGATCGGCCTGATCCTGCTCTACTGCGTGTTCAACCTGCCGTTCGCGATCTGGCTGATGAAGGGGATCATGGACGGCATCCCCAAGGAGCTGGACGAGGCGGCGATGATCGACGGGGCCAGCACCTTCGAGGTCCTGACCAAGGTGATCCTGCCGCTGGCCAAGCCCGGCCTGGCCGTCACCGCGATCCTGACCTGGATGTTCGCCTGGAACGAGTACCTGTTCGCCGCCACCCTGACCTCGGTGGAAGCGCGCACCATCACCACCGGCCTGGCCGAGTTCGTGACCGTCACCGGCACCAACTGGGGCGAGCTGGCCGCCCTGTCGATGCTGACCCTGGCGCCTGCCCTGGTGTTCCTGGGCTTCGTGCAGCGGCACATCGTGGCCGGCCTGACCTTCGGCGCGGTCAAGGAGTGAGCCGATGAAAGCTCCCGTCACCCACGAGGTAACTCCGCGCGAGGGCTTCCTCCCGATCAAGACCAACGCGTTCGACCGCGGCTTCATCGGGGTCGTGCTCGGCATCTTCCTGCATCTCTTGTGGATGCGCTTCCTGGAACAGGCCATCCCGCTCTGGGTCTGCACGATCCTGGCGGTCGCGATCGGGATCTATATTATCAAGCGTGGCTGACTCCCTTTTGGGGTCAGCCGACCGCGTCTCCGGCATGGCGACGCTTGCCCTGGCCGGAGGCAGGCGGTAGTTCATGAGCTTTGAAACGTTCCACCGCCAGCCAATGATGCGGGGAATCAGGGAGGCAACCATGAAGCTACACTCGCTCGCCGCCGCGCTCGCCGTGACGCTCCTGAGCGGCACGGCGTTCGCCCAGGAGACGCGGCTCACGATCGCCACGGTGAACAACCCCGACATGATCGTGATGCAGAAGCTCTCGACCGAGTACGAGAAGGAAAATCCCGGGATCAAGCTCGACTGGGTGGTGCTGCCCGAGAACGAGCTGCGCACCAAGGTCACCACCGACATCGCGACCAAGGCCGGCGCCTACGACATCCTGACCATCGGCACCTATGAAGTGCCGATCTGGGGCAAGCTCGGCTGGCTGACCCCGTTCGAGGAGATCCCGGGCGACTACGACATCGAGGACGTGTTCCCGCTGGTCCGCACCGCTTTGTCGGTCGAGGACAAGCTGTACGCGATCCCGTTCTATGCCGAGAGCAGCTTCCTGTTCTACCGCAAGGACCTGTTCGAGCAGGCCGGCATCGAAATGCCCGAGCAGCCGACCTGGGCGCAGCTCGAGGAATGGGCGGCCAAGCTCCACGACCCGGCCAACAACGTCTACGGCACCTGCCAGCGCGGCCTGCCCGGCTGGGGCGAGAACATGGCGATCGTCGGCAGCCTCGCGAACACGTTCGGCGCCCGCTACTTCGACGAGGAATGGCGGCCGGAGCTGACCTCCCCGGAGTGGAAGGAGGCGGTCACCTTCTACGTCAACCTGATGCAGAACTACGGGCCGCCCGGTGCCGCCACCAACGGCCACCTGGAGAACCGCACCCTGTTCGCGGCCGGCAACTGCGCCACCTGGGTCGATGCCACCTCGGCCGCCGGCTACATGTTCAACCCGGCCGAATCCAAGGTGGTCGACACGGTCGCCTTCGCCAACGCACCGATCGGCACCGTGCCAAACGGCAACCACTGGCTGTGGTCCTGGGCGCTGGCGATCCCCTCGACCTCGCCGGATGCCGAGGAGGCCAAGAAGTTCGTCTACTGGGCGACCAGCAAGGACTACATCCAGATGGTCGCCAAGGAGAACGGCTGGGCCGCCGTGCCGCCCGGCACGCGCAAGAGCACCTATGACGAGGCCGAGTACATCAAGCTCCCGTTCGCCCAGAAGACCCTGGACGCGATGAACACCGCCGATCCGACCAAGGCCACCGCCAAGCCGGTGCCCTATGTCGGCATCACCTTCGCGACCATTCCGGAGTTCCAGGCGGTCGGCACCGAGATCGGCAAGGCGGTCGCCGGCGCGCTCGCCGGTCAGACCAGCGTCGACGAGGCGCTGGAGACGGCCCAGTCCGCCTCGGACCGGATCATGCAGGAAGCGGGCTACTACTGAGCCCAGCCTGAGGGCTCGGGCGGGCCGTGGCGGCGTATCCCCTGAAGGGACCGCCGGCGCCGGCCCGCCCGGCCCGGTTCGCGGATCGACGAGCGAGGACGCTGGCCATGGCGGCAAGCCTGGACGAGAGCAGAAATGCGGCGGCGGCAGCGGCGCGCGGGATGGCCAGGCCGGCCGGGTCCCGCCAGCGCTGGACGATGCTGGCCCTGGTGGCGCCCGCGGTGGGCGTGCTGCTGATCTGGATGATCGTGCCGCTGGCGATGACCATCTACTTCTCGCTGCAGCGCTTCAACATTCTCTATCCAGAGCGGTTCGGCTTCGTCGGCTTCCGCAACTTCCAGATCCTCCTGAACGACCCGCTGTTCTGGAGCTCGATGGGCCGCACCCTGATCCTGGTCGGCGCCTCCCTGGCGGTGACGGTGATCCTGGGGATCGTCCTGGCCCTGGTCATGGAGCGGGAGTTCCCCGGCCGCAGCATCGCCCGCCTGATGGCGCTGGCGCCGTTCTTCGTCATGCCGGTGGTGGCCGCCCTGGTCTGGAAGAACATGCTGATGCACCCGGTCTACGGGCTGCTTTCCTGGCTGACTTCCAGCCTGGGCCTGCCGGTGGTGGACTGGCTGCAGAACTGGCCGATGACCTCGATCGTCATCATCGTCGCCTGGCAATGGACGCCGTTCGCCATGCTGGTGTTCCTGACCTCGCTGCAGTCGATGCCCGAGGAACAAAAGGAAGCCGCCTGGCTGGACGGCGCGAACCCGCTGCAGATGTTCTTCTCGATCATCCTGCCGCATCTTTCCCGCGCCATCACCGCGGTCGTGATGATCGAGAGCATCTTCTTCCTGTCGATCTTCGCCGAGATCTTCACCACCACCGGCGGCGGCCCGGGCCAGGCGTCCACCACGCTCACCTACATCATCTACGCCCGCGCGTTCCTGGAGTGGAACGTCGGCTCCGCGTCCGCCGGCGGCCTGTTCGCCGTGGTCCTGGCCAACATCGTGGCCATCCTCCTGATCCGCATGGTCGCCCGCAACATGCAGAACCCGGAGAAGTTCGGATGAAGCGCACCGGCCTCGGCACCGCCCTGCTCGGCCACGGGCTGGCCTTCGTGATGTTCTTCCCGATCCTGTGGATGCTGCTCACCTCGTTCAAGACCGAGATCGACGCCTTCTCGATGCCGCCGGTCCTGTTCTACGAGCCGACCCTGTCGTCGCTGAACGACGTGTTCGCCAGGGGATCCTACTCCAAGTTCGTCACCAACTCGGTGATCACCGCGCTGGGCTCGACCATCCTGTGCCTGCTGTTCGCGGTGCCGGCCGCCTACCAGATGTCGTTCCACCCGTCCAAGCGCACCAACGGCACGCTGCTCTGGATGATCTCCACCAAGATGATGCCGGCGGTGGGCGTGATCATGCCGATCTACCTGACCTTCCAGTATCTCGGCCTGCTCGACACCCTGCTGGGCCTGACCCTGATCTTCTTCCTGATGAACCTGCCGCTCGCGGTCTGGATGCTCTACACCTACTTCAAGGAGATCCCGGGCGAGATCCTGGAGGCGGCCCGGGTCGACGGCGCCGGCGTCGTGGAGGAACTGCGCTTCATCCTCCTGCCGGCCTCGATCCCCGGCATCGCCTCGACCGCCCTGCTCTGCACCATCCTGGCCTGGAACGAGAGCTTCTGGAGCCTGCAGCTCACCGCCGTGGACGCGGCACCGCTCACCGT
This sequence comes from Geminicoccus roseus DSM 18922, assembly GCF_000427665.1. Taxonomy (NCBI): domain Bacteria; kingdom Pseudomonadati; phylum Pseudomonadota; class Alphaproteobacteria; order Geminicoccales; family Geminicoccaceae; genus Geminicoccus; species Geminicoccus roseus. Next base: position 104,675 of record NZ_ATYL01000003.1, on the reverse strand, counting down.
GTTCATCGCCAGCTTCAAGGCGGCGGAGGGCATGTTCTGGGCGAAGATGTCCGGCGCCTCGATGCTGGCCATCGGCCCCATCGTGGTGCTCGGCTGGATGCTGCAGCGCCATCTGGTCCGGGGCCTCACCTTCGGAGCCGTCAAATGAGCGGAACGGACGCATGAGCAAAGCCTACATCATCGGCCGGGTCCGGATCACCGACCCGGAAGCCTACAAGGGCTATGTCGCCCGCACCCCGGCCGCCGCCGCCGCCCATGGCGGCCGCTTCCTGGTGCGCGGCGGCGAGGTCGACAGCCTGGAGGGCCCCGACGAGGACCGCCGCATCGTCGTCCTGGAGTTCCCCTCCCGGGCCGCCCTGGACGCGTTCTGGAACTCGGCCGCCTATGCCGAGGCCAAGGTGTTCCGGATGGACGCGGCCGAGTTCGAGGCGATCGCGGTCACCGGCGTTCCCGAGGCGGGGTGAGCCGGTGCCGCATGCGGGATGCCGGCATGAACATCAAGAAGAAGCAGAAGCATTTATCAAGCAAGGTTCTGTCATTTGTCCCACATGGACAGCCCTTGAGCTGCCTTGGCCAGTTGATGATGGATTGTCCGCTCCCCATGCTTGCCGATGTACAACGCTGAGATGCCGACAATACTTCATGAACATGACGTATTATTGAAAAATCGGTCATCGTGAGGGGAACCACCCTTCGGCGCCCTGGTTGGAAAGGCGCGGCACGAGAGGCATTCCATTCAGGGGTACGCCACAACCGGGCCACTGGCTGGAATGGGAAAGGATCGGATCGGCCTGTGCATTGGCAGGCAAGACCCGCCCCGGCGGGTCGCCGGTCCCGGCGCGAAGCGCGCGCCTTCCCGGCCGCTTGAGCAACCACCACCAACACCGTGCCTGAAGGAAAGAACCATGCGATCGATCCTGATTCCGGCCATCGCCAGCGCCGCCCTGTTTGCCCTCCCGGCCTTCGCCCAGGAGAACAGCTCGTCGGGCAGCCAGGGTGATTCTGCGCAGACCCAGCAGATGCGGACGATGAGCCAGGACAAACTCCGCAGCGCGCTGGAACAGGCTGGCTTCTCCAACATCCAGATTCTCGACACCGCCTACCTCGTCCAGGCCAAGACCCAGGATGACGAGACGGTGATGATGATGATCAATCCGCCCAACATGGGTGGTGCGTCCGGCCAGGGTGGCTCCGGCAGCGGGTCCATGGACCAGAGCCAGAGCGGCTCGGGCAGCGACTCCTCGGGCTCCGGCCAGCAGCAGTAATCGCGAACGGTCGGCCCCGGGCGGCACCGCTGCCCGGGGCCCAGGCCTTCCCCTGCCACCGCCTGCTCACGCGCCGTCCCTTGCGGCGGCAGTCCTTCCTGGGCTTCCAGGTTTTTTCACGAACGAACCCGAGCCTTCAGCACGAGCCCGCTCAAGGCATAAAGACTGCCTCACCCGCTCGCTGCAGGAACAGCGCGCCCGCTGCGCCCGGCAGCATCCCGGCACTGCCCCATCTCCGATCAGAACATCCTATCGATCGGCCTTTCTCTTGGCGAATAACACTGCCACGCCATGAACGCGGCGCCGTGTCGCCAGGCCCGGCGACTGCGGTAGCCCCGCGGATCCGGCATTTTCCGGACCGCCATGCCGATGGAGTTCGCCTCATGCCGACGATCGTCACCAAGGACGGTACCGAGATCTTTTTCAAGGACTGGGGGCCGAAGGCGGCGCAGCCGGTCGTGTTCCACCACGGCTGGCCGCTCAGCGCCGACGACTGGGACAACCAGATGCTGTTCTTCCTGGAGCAGGGCTACCGGGTGATCGCCCATGACCGGCGCGGCCATGGTCGCTCCAGCCAGACCGCGACCGGCAACGAGATGGACACCTACGCGGCCGACGTCATCGAGCTGGCGGCGGCGCTGGACCTCAAGAACGCCGTGCATATCGGCCACTCCACCGGCGGCGGCGAGGTCGCCCGCTACGTGGCGCGCTCCGAGCCCGGCCGGGTCGGCAAGGCCGTCCTGATCGGCGCGGTGCCGCCGGTGATGGTCAAGTCCGCGAGCAATCCGGGCGGGCTGCCGATCGAGGTGTTCGACGGCTTCCGCGCCACGCTTGCCGCCAACCGGGCGCAGTTCTACCTCGATATCCCCAGCGGGCCCTTCTACGGCTTCAACCGGCCGGGCGCGAAGATCTCCGAGGGCACCATCCGCAACTGGTGGCGCCAGGGCATGATGGGCGGCGCCAAGGCCCATTACGACTGCATCGCCGCCTTCTCCGAGACCGACTTCACCGCCGATCTCCAGAAGATCGAGGTGCCGGTGCTGGTGATGCATGGCACCGACGACCAGATCGTGCCTTATGAGGATTCGGCGCTGCTCTCGGTGAAGCTGCTGAAGAACGGAACGCTGAAGTCCTATGACGGCTACCCGCACGGCATGTGCACGACCCATCCCGAGGTGATCAACCCGGACCTGCTTGCGTTCATCCGGGCCTGATCCAGCCGGGGAGCGGCCATCCTCCGGCTGTTCCCCCCTCCGCCCACCTTGCTGACGACGCACCCGGTCTCCGGCCGGCTGCGCGCTGTTCCCCAAAGATCGACAGGGATCGGCATGACAACCTCCAACCATGTGCGGCTGAGCCGGCGCGGGTTCTGCCTGTGCTGTCTCGCATCCGGCACCTTCGCGGCAACGGCCGGATGGCTGAGCCCGGCGGAAGTGTTCGCCAAGGCGCGCAACATCGTCGACCTGATCCGCGCCGATGCGGCGACGGCGCCGATCCATGTCCACGCCCTGCGCGGGGACGTGTTCGTCCTGGAAGGCTCGGGCGGCAATATCGGGGTGCTGGTGAGGCCGGAGGGCAAGCTGCTGGTCGATGCCGGCATCACCGCCTCCCGTCCCCGGATCGTCGAGGCCCTGGACGGCCTTGGCCCCGCGCCGGTCACCCACCTCATCAACACCCACTGGCACTTCGACCACGCCGATGGCAACGAATGGCTGCACGAGGCCGGCGCCACCATCCTCGCCCACGCCAACACGCGCACCCATCTGATGTCGGCCCAGCGGGTGGCGGACTGGGACTTCGACTTTCCGCCATCGCCCGGCGGCGCCGTCCCGACCGAGCTCATCTCGTCGGACCAGACCCTCGATCTGCTCGGGCGTCCCCTGGCGCCTGCCCACCATGCCGCCGCGCACACCGATGGCGATGTCACGATCACCTTCGAGGATGCCGACATCCTGCACGCGGGCGACATCTACTGGAACGGGATCTACCCGTTCATCGACTATTCCACCGGCGGTGGCATCGACGGAATGATCGCGGCGTCCGAGGCGATCCTGGAAAAGGTCGGCGGCAGCACGATCATCGTCCCGGGCCATGGGCACCCGGTCAGCAACCGCGCCGAACTGCAATCCTATCGCGACATGCTGGTCGCCATCCGCGAGAACGTCGCGCGGTTGAAGCAGCAGGGCCGCTCGCTCGACGAGACGATCGCCGCGTCCCCCACGGCCGCATTCGATGACCAATGGGGACAATTCGTGATCACGCCGGCCTTCTTCACCAGGCTCGTCTATCAGGGCGTGTGACCTTCCTGGCGGCAGGACCGGGGATGCTCTAGAATGGGTGGCTTTCATCCCCGACGCCCGCTCCTGCCTGCGGACGGTCCGACGACGAGGACGAAAACGAACCCGACAACGACCAGTGAAATTGCCAAACGAACCCGAGAACACGTTAACCCATTGATTTTGCTGGACGTTTCTTGCGTCTCCAGGCGCCGGCTCCTGGCCGGTTGTCCGGGTTCTCCGTTTACACGAACGAACCCGAGCCCCATCCAGGGAGCCGCCGATCGGCCCCGGGATCATCCGATGTCGGATGGTGGGCCAGACAGACCGGGCCTGGCCAGGTCAGGCGGCCGTCGCCAGCTCGGTCCTGCCCTCCTCCGCCATGATCATCGCGGCTGCCTTGTGGCCTAGCGCCAGGGCGATGGCGTTGGTGTTGGCCGACGGGATGAACGGGATCGAGGCGCAGTCGATCACCCGCAGCGCCTCGACGCCACGGACCCGCATCCGCGCATCCAGGACCGCCATCGGATCGCCATCCGGCCCCATGCGGGCGGAGCCCACCGGGTGGAAGTTGGTCTTCACGGTCTTGCCGGCAAACGCCGCTAGCTCGGCGTCCGACATCTTGTCGGCCCCGGGCAGGATCTCGCTCGCGATGTTGGAGGCGAGCGGCTCGGTGGCGAGCAGCTGCCGGGCGAAGCGCATCGAGGCCAGGGTCAGGCGCAGGTCGTCCGGATGGCCGAAGAAGTTGGCGTTGACCCGCGGCTGCTCCTTGGGGTCGGCCGAGCGCAGGCGCACCGTGCCACGCGCCTTCGGCCGGAGCAGGCAGGACGAAACGGTGATGCCGTCGCCGTCCTCGACATCGGAAATGTCCCGGTCGACATGCACGATCGGACCGCAATAGAGCTGGATGGTCGGCCTCTCGCCGCCGTCGGGATCGAAGAACAGGCAGGATTCGATCCCGGTGGTGGTCACCGGGCCGGTGCCGAACAGCAGGTACTGCAGGCCGTTGCGGATCATTCGCCAGCCATGGTCCTCGCCATGGTAGCCGCCGGGCTCGCGGGTGAGCGCGATCACCGGCACCTCGTGATGGTCCTGGAGGTTCTGCCCCACACCCGGCAGGTCGGTATGGACCTGGATGCCATGCTCGCGCAAATGGTCGGCGGGGCCGAGCCCGGACAGCATCAGGAGCTTGGCGGTGTTGTAGGTCCCGGCCGCCACCAGCACCTCGCAGGCAGCATGGGCGCGGAAGGTGGCGCCATTGCGCTGGTACTCGACGCCGATCGCGCGGTTGCCGTCGAACAGGATCCTCGTCGCCAGGCTTTCGGTGATCACCGTCAGCCGCTCGTCGTCGATGACCTGGGACAGGAACGCCGTGACGGCGTCGCAGCGCTCCATCTTGCCGTTCCTGGCGATGCCCATGGTGTGCTGCATCACCCCGACACCGGCCTGGGTCGCCCCGTTGAAATCCCGGTTGTAGGGGATGCCGGCGCCCTGTGCCGCCAGGATGTAGCGCCGGGTGGTCTCGCACAGCTGCCCCGGGTCGGACACCAGCAGCCGGCCGTCGATGCCGTGGTACTGGTCGTTGAAGTTGGCGTTCTTCTCCAGCGCCTTGAAGTGCGGAAGCAGGTCGGCATAGCTCCAGCCGGACCCCTGGCCCAGATAGGCCTCCCAGCCGTCATAGTCCTCGCGCTGCCCGCGCATGTACACCATGGCGTTGACCGAGCTGCCGCCGCCCAGCACCCGCGCCTGCGGCACGATCGGCCCACGCCCGCCCAGCTGTGGCTGCGGCGCGGTGTGGTGCATCTCCAGGAAGTCCTCGCGCCACAGATACTTCATGTAGCCGGCCGGCATCCGCATCAGCCGGGCATATTTCGCCGGCCCGCGCTCGATCAGCAGCACCCGCGCGCCATGGTCTCGGACCAGGCGGGTCGCCGCCACGCAGGCCGACGACCCGCCTCCGGCGATGATGTAGTCATACTCCATGTGGCGAGGCTCCCTGTGCTGCTCCGGTCGAGCGGATAGCGCAGGGACGATCCGGGTCAACCGGGCGTGCAAGGTTTCACCGGATCGTGCGGCGGTCCATCCGGACGATCCGGGCGGGGCTGCCGGAGCAGCCCTGGCGGCATCCTGCTGTTTCCGCGGATGTCGCTTTCGCGCCGATCGTGGACGTCACACGGCCTTTTCGGCCGAGGCGCCATCCTGGCCATGCGCTTCCGGCTGCCAGCTCACCGCCTTGATGGTAAGTTCCTTGGTCCGCCCGTCCGTGGTCTGCCAGGTGATGTTCTGGCCGACCCGCAGGCCGATCAGCGCGCTGCCCACGGGCGTGACGATCGAGATCCTGCCCTTTTCGACATCCTCCTCGCCCGGGTAGACCAGGGTCACCTCCTGCTCCGCCCCGCTGTCGGAAACGAAGACGCAGCGCGAATGCATCGTCACCACGTCGTCGGGGATCTCGTCGGGCGACACGATCTGGGCGCGGTCGAGCTCATCGGCCAGGGATTCGACGAGTTCGGGATCGCCGCGCTTCTCGTAGGCCTCGACGACCCCGGACAGGCGCAGATGATCCAGGCTGGTCAGGACGATACCGGTCGTGGCACGCGAACTGGTGGACATGTCAGATACTCCATCCTTGTAGGTGAGGTGTGAAAGAGCCGGCGGTTTTCAAGCCGCCATGCTGTCGGCCAGACCCTGGGCCTGGCGCTCGAGCAGGCCCCGGTAGATGCCGTCCTTGCGCTGGGCCAGCAGCTCGTGCGGGCCTTCCTCGACGATCCGGCCCTGGTCGAACACCAGGATGCGGTCGACCGAGCGCACGGTGGACAGCCGGTGGGCGATGATGATGGCGGTGCGCCCTTTCATCAGCCGCTCCATCGCGTCCTGGACCAGCGCCTCCGATTCGGAGTCCAGGCTGGAGGTCGCCTCGTCCAGGATCAGGATTGGCGCGTCGGCGAAGAACGCGCGGGCCAGCGCCACCCGCTGCCGCTCGCCGCCCGACAGCTTCACCCCGCGTTCGCCGACTGTCGTGGCATAGCCCTTGGGCAGCCGGCTGATGAAGTCATGCGCGTTGGCGAGCCGCGCCGCATGCTCGACCTCCGCCAGGGTGACGGCCCGCCCGCGGCCGGCCTTGGCATAGGCGATGTTCTCGAACAGCGAGCGGTGGAACAGGATCGGCTCCTGCTGGACCACGGCGATCTGCGACCGCAGCGAGGTCTGGCTGACCTGGGAGACCTCCTGGCCGTCGATCAGGATCCTGCCGTCGGTGACGTCGTGCAGCCGCTGGATCAGCTTGACGAAGGTGGTCTTGCCCGAGCCGGAGCGACCGACCAGGCCGACCCGTTCCCCGCCGCGGATCACCGCCGACAGACCGTCATAAAGGGGAGCCAAATGGCTGCCGTAGTGGAAGCTCACCCTCTCGAACCGGATCTCGCCGTGTGTGACCCGCAGCGGCGCGGCGTCGGCACGGTCCTCGACGCCGATCGGCTGATGCTGGATGTCGACCAGTTCCTCCATCTCGTTGATCGAGCGCTGCAACGCGTGGACGTGGTAGCCGACATCACGCAGGTAGCCCTGCACGACCAGGTACATGGTCAGCACGTAGGCGACGTCGCCGGGCGTCGCCTGATCCTGCCACCAGAACCACAAGGCCAGGCCGATCACCGCCGCCCGCATCGCCTGGAGGGCGGCGTTCTGGGCCGCCTCGCTCGCGGTGCCGCGCAGCCAGAAGCGGCGGGTCCGCCGGCGCCAGCGGCCGAGCAGGCGGTCCAGCGTCTCGTCCTCGCGCGCCTCGGTGCCGAACGCCTTGACCACGGCGTTGGCGCCGATGGCGTCGGCAAGGGCGCCGCCCAGTCGTGTGTCCCAGCTGTTGGAGAGGCGTGCCGCCGGCGCCACCCAGCCGAGCGACAGCCCGGCGGTGATGGCGAGGTAGCCGGCGGCGCTGACCGCCACGACCAGGCCCATCGCCGGCCAGCGCCATCCCAGCAGGGCCGCCGAGCCGGCAAGCACCACCAGGGAAGGCAGCAGGGCCAGGAGCAGGGTATCGTGCAGCGCATCGATGGCGTTCATGCCCCGGCTGACCTTGCGAACGGTCGAGCCGGCGAAGTGGTTGGCATGCCAGTCGCTGGAGAAGCGCTGGACCCGGAAGAACGCGTCGCGGCCGATGTTCGCCATCACGTTCAGGGTAAGGCGGATCACCGCGACGATCGCGCCGGAGCGCGCCGCCAGCGAGACGAGGCCCAGGGCCACGATCATCAGCAGCGCCTGGACGGCCGCGGCCCCGGCCTGCTGGCGGCCGAGCAGGTCGGTGGAGGTCAGCGCGTCGACCAGACGGCCGGCGAACAAGGGCACCAGCAGTTCGGCCAGCGTGGCCACGATCATGCCCATGGCCACGGCAACGGCGATCACCCCCTGGCGCTGCCAGTGGCGGTACACGAACAGAAGGACGGCCCGGAACGGGCTCGCACGCTTGATGGCGGAAGTCATGGATGGATCCCAGGGGGAGTGCGGAAAGCACAGGCAGGGCTGGCCTTCGGCTCCCGGGTGAAAGTCGATATCGACCTGCAGCGGCACCGGCTGGTGCTCGGCAGATCAAGAATGGGGGAAGGAAGACGGCTCCCCGGGGCGGGGAAGCTGCGTCGGACCTAGCGGCCCGGTCCGTCGGGGCGGACGAGTGGTCGCATCGCTGTCATGAACAACCCTCCCGACGGCTGGAGCAAAACCATCCAGTCTCTGTAGAACGCCGCGGCCGCTCTGGCAACAGAGCCCTGGCGTCGCACCGCACCGCCCTTGTCTGTCGCCCCAGCCGATCCGATCTGCTTTCGGCCAGCGGCGACAACCACGTGACGGTGAATGTGGCGAACAGATCGATCAAGCAGGTGAAATCGGAGTGGACGGAGGTCGTGCTGGTGTGCCGCAAATGCTCGAAGAAGCTGCGCGGCGGCTTCGGCCCAGACGGCGACCAGTCTCTCTCCAAGGCGCTGCGCCGGGAAATGCAGCCCGAGAATGGCAAGGCCAAGGGAAGGCGCGCCCGGATCGGCGTGGTCGAGGTGGGCTGCTTCGACGTCTGCCCGAAGAACGCGGTGGTGGCGGTGCAGGCAGCCAGTCCTGGGAAGTGGCTGGTGATCCCGGCCGGGACGCCCGCGTCCGAGGCCGCCGCCCGGCTACGGACCAAGGAACCCTCAGCGTGACGCCAAAGGCTTCGCCGGCAATCCGGCAATCTCCAGAAGGAGCTTGCGCCGGATGGCCTCGGCGAAGCTGGTCGTCTGGTCCACGGTGACCACGAAGGCCCCGAAGCCGCCGATGACCTGGCGAGCGAAATAGTCTTCCAGGTCGCCCCGCGCCGGGCGGCCATCGCAGGTCCGGCAAAGGACCGCCAGGCCGTTGATGGTGATGTCGTCCGACACAGCAGCCTCGCGCGCCAGCGGCAGCGGCACCCCGCCATAGTTCCCGCTGTCGGCGGAGATGTCGATCACCCGGCGGATCCCTTCATGGTCGTTCTCGCGGATGGCCCGGTGGGCGAACGCGATCGCGTTGGAGATCGAGTTCCAGCCGGTGGCGCCGCGCGGGGTCATGCGAAGCTGCTCCGCGAAGGCGGCTGCGCTGTCGATCCCGTCGATGACCGCCCAGTCTGCGATCACCACCTGCGATTCGGCCCCGCCCCATTCGAAATACATGATCGCGACCCGTCCGCGGCTTCCCGACGTCATCGCCGTCACCAGTTCCGGGTCGCTCAGGGCACGGGCATACCCCTCCCGCTGCAACCGCATCTCGCCATCGTCGATCGAACCGGACCCATCGGCAGCAAGAACCAGTTCGAGATCGACATCCGCCGCACGAGCCGGTGCCACCCATAGCAGCAGCGTCAGGACCATTACCGACCTCGAGAGGCGTGACCCAATCATGGCATGCCCTGGATTTTGCAAAGCGTTCTGAGGGAGATTGGTGCAGCCTACCCTCTACGGCAACCTATCATCGGGCATTGGAACATCGGCATGAAGCCGCAAGCTGACCGTGCGCCATATCGGCTTGGCTGAGGAAGGCACAAGCGGATCCTGCCGATCGAACTTAGGACTGCCGCACTCCGTTTTACATCAGAAATTTCAGGTTCCGCGAGCCGGCAACACGCAAGACTCCAAGATATAACTTTAGATATAATCTTGCATAATAATTTTGTTTCCAAGGATATTATTCTAATAAAGTCGTAGCATTTTTTGAAGAATGTATTTGGCTTTGCAGTCATATACAGCAAATCTCTGTTGCAATAACACGCCATATTGGTCTATCGTTTGCATCACATACAACTGCTACTAGACCCACGCGTTGATCATTGATGAGGTTCTAGAGCAAATACAAAGTCGCAGTCGTTTTGCTGCGACCAGCGTCGGACGGTCGAACCAGTGCGACGTCTTGATCCGTGCTGAGATTCAAAAAGGCCTCACATCATGCATAAAGTTAATATTTCTCATAAACGCGATCGGCATACGGTGTCCCGGGCGTTCCTCGCAGTAGCCGGCATGTTCTGCTTTGCCCTTCCGGCTTGGGCAGCCGCGTCAGAACCACAGGTTCCTACAGGTCGACCGAAATACTTCGCACCCATGTACCGCTCTGCTATGGGTGCGCCCCTGCCGAGCCTCGCTCCCAGCCAGTCCCTGCCAAGCGTCATCCCTGCTGAAGGCAGTTCCGTGAATAGCAGCGGCAGTCTTGGGTTCATTGCACCCAGCTCCGCCAAAACGAAGGGCTCGGACCAGCACTCATTCTTCAAGTCGCTGGGTACCAATGGCCGCAGCTGTGGAACATGCCATCAGCCAAGCCAGGGCATGAGCATCAGCGTCGATGAGATCAACAATCGGTTCCGTCGATCGGGCGCAAGTGATCCGCTGTTCGCCCCGGTTGATGGGGCCAACTGCCCAAATCTTGTTCCGCCTTCCGAGACCGCTCCTTCCCGGTACTATGGGGGGCGCCAGGGTCGCGGCTCCGACTCGGCCAAAGCGCGCTCGCTGCTACTCAAGGACGGGCTGATCCGGGTCTTCATGCCCCTCAACCCTAATGCAGACTTCAGCATCGAAGTCGACCACGATCCCTATACCTGCAACACCGACCCGAACTTCGCCAAAGATCCAAGCACAGGTGTCCCTATCTTCTCCATGTACCGACGCCCTCTGATCTCGGCGAACCTTGCGTTCAAGACCGAGTTCCTGTCCTTCGGGGCACCGGGTCTAAGTAACAACATCATGTGGGATGGCCGCGAGCCGACCTTGGAGTCCCAGGCGATCGGCGCCACCTTTGGTCACGCCCAGCGCGACCTTGCAACTCAGGGGAACATCCCTGCTGCTGACGTCAAGGCGATCGTCGATTACGAGACGGAGTTTTTCACAGCCCAGAATGATGATTGGAGAGGGGGAGGGCTGCACCGCAATGGTGGGACAGGTGGTGTCCGAAACCTGAAGGTGAACATCACGCCATCAAGCAAGGTGCTGCCCTCGTTCCCGGCTCCGGGCGAGCCTTTCCCGGACCCGTTGTTCATCCCATTCAACGAATTCGATGGATGGGCGACATCGTTCAGCCCGCACCAGCGGTCCGTGGCCCGCGGTCAGGCATTGTTCAATGGCACTGCCGAAAATGATCGCGGCAGGTTCACGATGGGTGAAGTCGCCGGGTTCAACGATGCCTTCGGCGGCCCGACCGATCCACAACCGCGGCAGACTTGCGCGACGTGCCATAACGGCATGCATGGTGGCGGCGACATGCTGCAGTCCAACCAGCGCAACATCGGTACGGCAGGCGATTTCGCTGGCCGTGGCGGGAGTGCTCTGCGCACGGATCTGCCCATCTTCAAGATCACGTGCCACAATGGCACCCCGAATTTCAGGACCAGCCCTGTCTTCAAGACCAACGACCCGGGCTTGGCGCTGATCTCGGGGAAGTGCAACGACGTGGGCAGGATCACGGTGCCCTCGCTACGAGGTCTTTCTTCCCGTGCACCCTATTTCCATGATGGCTCTGCCAATACCATTGCTGATGTCGTCAAATTCTACAACATCCGGTTCAATATGGGCCTTACCAGCCAGGAGAAGGCTGACTTGACGAATTTCCTCGCTGCTCTTTGAGACGGGCCGGATCATGCCGGTTCACCTTCTCGGCCCTGGTCGAACCATTGGACGACCAGGGCCGCTGCATTTCTGCAAGTCCTCATCAAGCAATATTCTGCCGCGGAGGCCGACCATGAACTATGCGGGTCACTTCGAAGCAGCCGTGCAGCGGGTTCGCGCTGAAGGCCGCTATCGGGTTTTTGCTGACCTCGCCCGACAGGTGGGGCGCCACCCGCAGGCCTGCTGGCGCGGGCTGAGCGGGATGCGGGATGTCGTGATCTGGTGCTCCAACGACTATCTGGGCATGGGTCATCATGAGACGGTACTTGAAGGCGCCGTGTCGGCGATCAGGCGCTATGGAGCAGGCGCCGGTGGGACCCGCAACATATCCGGCACGACGCACCTCCATGTCCTGCTTGAGGCGGAACTGGCAGGCCTGCACGACAAGCAGGCATCATTGCTGATGACCTCCGGCTATGTCGCCAATGAGGCATCCATCAGCACGATCGCGCGGCTTCTGCCCGACTGCCTTATTCTGTCCGACCAACTCAATCATGCCTCCATCATTGCCGGGATCAAGGCATCTGGATGCGAGAAGCAGATCTTCCGGCACAATGACCTTGTTCATCTGGAGGCATTGCTGGCGGCTCAGCCACAGAACCGTCCGAAGCTGATCGTGTTTGAAGGCATCTACTCCATGGATGGCGACTTCGGACCGATCGCGGCGGTCTGCGCTCTTGCCAAGCACTATGGCGCTCTTACCTATCTGGATGAGGTCCACGCAGTGGGGATGTACGGCGCGCGCGGTGGCGGCATCGCCGAGCGCGACGGCATGGTCGGCGCGGTCGACGTCATCCAGGGCACGCTTGGCAAGGCCATCGGTTGCATCGGCGGATACATCGCCGGGCCGGCGGCCCTGATCGATGCGGTGCGCAGTCATGCGCCGGGCTTCATCTTCACGACCGCACTTCCACCGGCCATGGTCGGCGGTGCCCTCGCGGCAGTCCGGTTGCTGAAGGGGCCGGAAGGCGTCGCTATCCGCGCCATCCATCAGGAACGGGCAAGCGCCCTCAAGCGGCGTCTGGAGGCGATCGGCATGCCGGTGATGCCGTCCCCTTCCCATATCGTCCCGATCCTCGTCGGCAACGCCACCCGCTGCAAGCTGGCATCCGACCTACTGCTGGAACGACACGGAATCTACGTCCAGCCGATCAACTACCCGACAGTCGCAAAAGGTACGGAGCGCCTGCGCCTGACGCCCAGCCCACTGCACAACGACGTCCTGATGGACCGCCTCGTGCATGCCCTTGAAGATGTTTGGGACCAGTTGGATCTCATGAGGCACCACCGGGGCGGTTTGATCTACTCTGCTCGCCCCGAACGCACTGCAACTCAGGTGGCATGAGCATGGGCGGATCCAGCAAGTTCAGGCCGCAAGCCTGCCATGGGACCAATCGAGCGTTCGAGAACCAGCTTGCCGCTTTCGATGATGTCGAGCATGGCCTGCTTTGCTCCGGCGACATCTCGCGCCGCTACCCGCTCGAATACAGTCTCATGCAGAATCAGGCCCTGCTCCTGCGGAATCAGCGAGCGGCGCTGCAAGGCAAAGCTGACAGCGAGCACGGCATCCACGACGGACCCGAGGCGATCGATGAAGGGGTTGCCGGTGGCGGTAAAAAGAGCCCGGTGAAAAGCCAGGTCAGCCACATAGTAGGCCAGTGGATCGTTCAGCGCACGGCGCATGTCCGCAAGTGCCGCGGCAAGCGCTGCAAGCTGGGCCTCGTTGTGGCGCTCGGCGGCGAGCGCCACCGCGCCAGGCTCGATCAGCCGACGCATTTCGGTCAACTCATGGGTGAGCCGAGGATCGGGGCCCCCTGCGATCGACCATACCAGCACGTCGGGGTCCAGGAGGTTCCAGGCCTCGCGTGGCCGAACCAGCGTTCCCCGCTTTTGTCGTGTTTCGAGCAGGCCCTTGGCCGATAGCACCTTCACAGCCTCACGAATCGAGGTCCGCGAGGTATGAAGCTCGGTCATCAACTCCGCTTCCTTGGGAAGCATCTCGCCCGCAGCGATTTCTCCTCCGACGATCCGCCGTCCGATCGACTCGACGACCCGGCCGTGCACGCCGCGCGCGCCATAGGTACGAGCTTGATCGATAAGAGTCTGAGGGTCGAGTTCCATGTTACTTTCTTCAGTGCATCCACCACCCGCCATCCACCGAGAGGTTATGGCCGGTGACGAAGCGCGCCTTGTCGGAGACCAAGAACATCAGGGCATTGGCCACGTCGTCCGGGCTGCCGCGATACTTGAGAGCCTGATGGTCAAGCAGGAAGGTCACATAGGTCTCGATCTGATCCGCCCACACTTCCTGCTCCAGAGGCGTCGGAATGGCTCCCGGACTGATACAGTTCACGCGAATGCCGAACCGGCCAAGCTCGCGTGCGAGTGACCTGGTCAAGCCGAGCAGGGTACCTTTGGAGCCGACATAAGCGCTGAAGTTCTCCCATCCCCCGTTCAGCGTGACCGTCGTGATGTTGACGATCTGTCCCCAGCCCTTGGTCTTCATCGACGGAACGGTCGCCTGAGCGATGGCGACGCATGCCGTGGCATTCACGTCCTGTACCCGCTGCCACTCCGCCAGATCGTAGGCATCGATGGCCTTCAGCGGATTGATGGCCGCGTTGTTGACGACGATATCGATCCCGCCATGTTCCGTCGTGAGCTTGCTGACTAAGTCCTTCGTCGCCTGGGGATCCGTCAGATCGCAGGGGACCCAGACAAGCTCGCCCGCACTTGGGTCGATTTGCTCGCGCAGATCTTCGACAGCTTGGGGTTCCTTGACATCGAGCATCAGGACCTTGGCACCGGCCTCGGCGAGCATGCGCGATTGAGCAAGTCCCAGGCCTCCCGTGGCACCGGTGACCAGGGCTGTACGGCCTGCATGTTCCATGCCTGCACCTTCCGAAGATCAAAGGATCGGATGTGCTGCACCTTTGGTACGCAGAACCACATGAAGCAAGCGATAGGTACGATCCTTGATCGCGACATCAAGGCACCGGGCTATCGGGTCGGCCATGAGCCGGAGCCACGGGCGTCTTCAGGATGCTCCTCGGGTGGTTGGCATTGCCGCCTGTCGCGTACCCCGCAAGTCCGCCTCGCGCAGCCAGGCAGGAATCGCAAGCGAAGCGATCGCAGTGATCGCAAGCAATGTCCTCACCGATTCGGGGAACGGACCGAGGTGTCGATCCACTGCAAGCATCGCGTAGACCACCACGACATGGAACACATAGACCTGCAACGAGTGGCGACCGATGAGCCGGAGGAACGGCAGCGAGAACAGCGACGTAAGAACTGCTGCGACTTGCCGGATCCAGTTCTCCTCGGCCCAGGGCCCGGCGATCAGAAGCCATGCAAGAAGGTATCCTGTCGCCACGAAGTTCAGCAGGTAGACAAGGCTGAACTCACCGCGATTGGTAATGGCGACGAATCGGTCCCAACTGGCTTCAGGGATCACGCCAAAAGTCCACCCAAGGCGGAACGCCATGAAAAAGCTAAAGAAGACGACTGCCGCGAGCAGCATGCTCCTGCTCGACGGGTGAAAAACTTTCTTCCAATCGATGCGATGGGTCGCGGACAACGCGCCCATCACCAAGCCGGCCATGAATACAACCTGCCAGGCGAAAACGTTGAAGTGGTTGCGCATCGCCAAGCCTGGCTCAACCTGACCGAGCAGGTGATCCAGTGCATTTCCCAGGGGCAAATGGAGCCCCAGTTGCACAGCCAGCCACAGAACAGCCGAAGCGATCGCCACCAGCATCCATCGATCGCGCAGAACGAGATACACCAGCGGAGGAGCTACCAGGAGGTAGGCGATGTACTGGGGGAGGATGTCCATATAGGTCGGTTGATGGACGAGCGTTGCCGCCGCAAGCGTCGACGCATGCCCAGGAGACGCTAGTTCTCCCAGCCAGTTGGCCCAATACGCCTCCAGCTCAGGCATCAGCCTTACTGCCAGCAGCACCACGAACAGGCACAGCAGCGCATACAGGTACAGCTCGGCGGCACGATGCCAGATGCGCACTGCCCCTGCCGCAAAGCCTTCCCGAGCCATCCTCTTTGCATACACCATGCCGATAAGCAGGCCAGACAGGAAGACGAACCCCTGCGCGTCCTCCACGAAACCTAGTTCAGCATGATTGACGTGTACCAGTGTCAACCCACCTGTAAAGTACAGGTGGTTCAGCATCATAAATACAAGGAAGTAACCTCTCAGCCCATCGAGAAGTTCAAGACGCCGCATTTCTGATCGCCTCTTTGGCCGCCACTCCGAGCCCGACTACCCTTGAGTGGCAGATACCTGGGTGCACGACCCGCGACCACCGCAGGCTGATGGTGCCTATAAAGGGACGCCTCCTTCTCGGTTCCACCCTCATTCAGCTGTGTGAACGAAGATTATATGGTCCGCCATTCATGGCACCTTGATGACGGCAGCAAAAAGGCAACTCCCCGACGAATAACTCGCGTTCTGATAGAATTTCCGGTGAAAGTTGCTCGGTCCCGCGTGTAACCGGGAATCACTCCCTCACCGGGGGCACAACTGTTTCCGCAGCCGGAGTGGATCAGGATGCGACGCTCGTCTCTTGCCTTTGCCGTATCACTGGCTTTTCTGCTCTTGTCGCCTCCCGCTCTCGGAATGCCCTCATGTGATGCGGCGTCAGGAATCTGGGGTCCATTCGCGCCAGTAACCCAGACCCTGGAACTTCTTCGTGCAGGCCAGCCAGTGACTATCGTCGCGATTGGCTCATCAAGTACCTATGGTACAGGCGCCACCAGCCCGAAGCGCAGTTACCCGTCACAGCTGGCAGAGATCCTCTCCATCCGCTATCCGAATACGCCGATCGAAGTGATCAATTCCGGGATAGGTGGGGAGACTATTTCCCGCAACCTCATGCGGTTCGAGCGGGATGTGCTGGCATACCGTCCAAACCTTGTAATCTGGCAGGTCGGAACGAACGATGCCTTCCAAGGGAGGAGCATCACCGAGGTTTACGACGACCTTCAGACAGGAATTGCCCGGATCCGGAATAGCGGTGCCGACATCGTGTTGATGGAGGCGCAGTATTTTCCAGATCGACCCGACACCGATGCTCTTCGCTCCGTGCGGGAAGCGGTACGGCAGGCAGCGAACGACGCTGACGTGGAGCTTCTGCCGCGTCATGCGTTGATGCGTCACTGGATCGAGACGGGCCGCTTCTCGCCAGCCACGATGCTCATGGCAGACCGGATCCACATGACCGACTCGAGCTATCACTGCCTTGCTGAGCGAGTCGCTGATCTCCTACCGGCAGCTGGATCGCAATTTCGTCCCATCATCAGCGCGTCGGCTGCATCGTCCAACGGAGTTGTTGCCGTGCCAGACCCGATCGTTCCTTGACTGCAGGGCTGCCACCTGGGCTCTCGCCACCCGCTGCTGTCTCTTGAGGCCTCAGGCTCCCGGATCTATCGCCGTTGAAGGCGGGGCCAACGAATCTATCGCCGTTGAAGGCGGGGCCAAAGCCGCCGCCTTCCATCGCGTTCACGCCGCCCATTGCTTCAGGAAGTCGCCGCTTCAGCTGGGGCTCGTACCGCGGGACAGCCGGCCGGATCGGCGGTCGGCTCGTTGTCCCAGGTGAAGGCCATGACCCGACTGGCCTTGGGTAGCTCGACCGGGGTCGCGCGCTGGATGATCAGGTCTGCGACCTCGTTGCTGAGCATCGGACCATGACGCCAGCGATAGATCGAGGTGATGATGATGCCACGCGGATAGCAGGCCATCAGTTCCTCGACCGATCCGGGGGTGCTGATCACCGGGCGCCCGGTCCGGGTGTCCCGGGAGAATTCAGGCGCCTCGGCCCTTCCCATGGCGCCAGCCCGCTCACCCATCCGACTGCGGCTGATCAGGACGTCATAGGAGCCTAGGAAATAGAGAGCCTCGAGCTCCGAACTGACAACCACCACATCCGAACCTGCGATCAGCGGATCAAGAATCGGTTTTGCCAGATCCCACTGGGGCGCCGGCCGCTCCGGTGGAATCGTGATGTCGGCCAGCATCAGGACGGTTCGGATCGATGCGGCGTTTGCGGCCACTAGCCAGATCACCGCCATCACGAGTGCAGCGCTGACCAAGCCTGCAACCCTGCGACCCGGCAGAAGCCGTGCAAGCACAACCCCGCTGTGATCCCGGAAGTATCGCACGGCCCGCGCCAGCACCGCGGCCAATCCCACTCCCCACACCACGAACAAGAATGGCGTTGCGTAGAAGATATAGCGCAGGTCCTTCGCGCCAGCGAAGCTGTGCAGGACGAACGCGATTCCGAACACGGTGATCGCGAAAAAGGTTATCCGCGGGTGTGCGACAAGTGCCACCACCAGAAGAACCGGGAGCAGCGTCCAGAACGTCGGGTAGTAGAGAATCATCCAGACATGATAGAAGGTCACGTCATTCGCATTGCTCTCAGCCCAGAGTGCTGTACTCCGGTAGAGTGCAAGAGCATAGCTCAACTTGCCGCTCGCTGCCGCAGCCGCCAGCGCAATCGCCGCGAGTAATATCAGCCCCGCTATGACGGCAAGACGGCGTGAAGCAGTAACTTCGGGACGAGCCAACCACGGCACGAGCAAATAGAGAACTGCCCAAAGCCCCAGAGCAGCAATGCCAATGAAGGTCGTCACCTGGAATACGATCGCAACCAGAAAAGCCGCGATCGCCAAAGCTCCGCGCACGGCCACGGGACCGACACCGCGTGGGCGAGTCACCAGGTCATAAGTCAGAAGCGAACCGACCAGGAAAGCCAGCCCGTGGATGCCATAGAAGCGCGCAAACTGAGCGATATCCACCGCGAAGGGAGATACAGCAAACAGCCCAGCGCCGATCACCGCGACCAACAGGCCGGCTTCACGGCGCATCCAGATGAAGAGCACCGTAACCATCAGCGCAATGCAGAGAACAGAGGGCAGCCTGGCCACCCATAGATGCTCTCCAAAAATGCTAAACAGCGCTGCTACAGCTCGGGTAAATGGCCATGCACGGGTATAGACGCCCTCGGCGATGGCAAAGTTGCCCGTAGCATTGTAGCCACGGGCAGCCAGCACATGATATAGTTCATCAAAATGTGGCGCCTTGTCGAGGTTGATCGCATAGAGTGCGCAACAGAACAAGAACAGGAACAGAGGGACCGCCGGTCCCGTGCGCCATGAGATCATGGGGTGGACTTTCTCGTCATGATCTTCCCCCCAGAATATCGCGATAGAGTTCCGTCAGCCGTTCCGCCTGCGTCGCCCAGTTGAAGGTCGAGACGATCGCACGACGACCATTCTCGCCCATCCGGGTGGCTTCGGCCGGGTGATGATGCAGCCACAAGGCGGCATCCTGGATGGCCTTGGGATCAGCAGGGTCAACGCAAAGGCCAACTCCATGCCCTTCGATGAGATTTTTCCAGACTGGAAAGTTCGAGGCCAGGATCGGCAAGCCTGCCGCCATGTACTCGAAGAACTTGGTCAGTTCCTTTTCCCGGTAGTGTCCGCTGTCGGGCATCACGGCCAGGCCGCAGGTCCATGGCTGCCGGTAAGCTTCCAGGATCACAGGGAAAGGCAGCTTCTCGCCGAGTCCGGTGAAGTGCAGGCGCTCGACGCCGCTGCCGGCATGGGCACGCATCTTCGCCGCCAGGTCGGTGGGCGTGATCCCGACGAGATGGATTTCACATTCCGGCAGGTCGCGGGCGAGATCGGCGTAGATGAATGCACCGCGCTCGGCATTCAGGCCGCCGGTATAGAGTAGGCGGGGCTTGGCCGGCGGTTCCGCCGGCTTTCCGGCCAGGACAGCTGAAAACTGCTCCAGGCGCGGATAGTTCAGGACGGGCACCGCTTCGGGGAAACGGCGTGCATAGTAGCGTTCGGCGATCACAGTTCGAAAGGCGCGACGAGTGACCCGCTCGACCACGTAATACCCGGACGCCACTACCCGAGCTGCCGGACCGGACAGGTAGGGCGTCTTGTCCAGAATTGACGTGTAGTAGTCTTCATGGACGTCGAACACGACGGGCTTCCCGCTCGCGCGCAACCTCAGGGCCGGAATGATCAGTTCAGGATCATGGAACTGGTAGATGTCGGCATTCTCGGCAATCGCCCGCGCGATGACCGCTCGCGTGGTATTCAGGATCCGTTCGCGACGACCTTTTGGCTTTGGAACGGTCAGGATGCGCACGCCCTTGAGCACGCGATCACCCTCATCATCCGGAACGACGAGCGCGATATCGTAACCGGCCTCGGCCAGCGACACGCATTCCTTTTCAAAGATCCGGTTGTCCAAAGCATGGTGCACCGAGGTGATGTGCACGATCTTGGGCCGGGGCGAACTCATGGCAGGGGCCGGGGCATTCATGGTCAAGCCGCTCGATGCTCCTGCATTCGACGAGGCAAGGGCTCAAGGATCGGTCCGGTGCTCGCTTGGTCGAGCGGCTGATCCGCCATACCAATCCCGCCACAGCCCATAAAGGCAGAACGCGCACCCGCCGTGACGGGTACGCGGAAGGTCGAATGACAATGCATGAAGCGGCCCGTCGCAGGTCAATTGGGTTCCCGGCGACGGAAAATGCCAGGGTCGCCCCCCGGAGCGCAAGGGATCCGGACATCGCCGGATCACCAAGCCAGCAGGCGCGGCCCCAGGGTACGCCCGAGCAGCCCCGCTATCAGCACCGCGGGGAGGTACCAGGCGGCCAGGTAGACAGGATCGTCGTTCGGGCAGTGCAACGCATAGGCGGAGGCCGAAAGGGCTCCGGCGGCCAGTCCGATCCACAGGCCGGCGTCCGACAGGTTGGTCGGTGCCTGTCGACGGGCGGCGAGAGCCAGGATGGCTAGAGCCGGCAGGGACAACAGCGGAATCGTTGTCAGACAGATCAACGTGTCGGGTCGCCAGACTGCGATGTGAGACGCAAACGCCATCTCTGCGACCGCTGCCACGCTGACGCCTGTCGCGGCGATCAGCGGCAGGAACCGGGACCATCTCAGGGCAGATCCAGGACGGAGGCTGCGTCGGAGGGCCGGTATCGACAGGGCGAACAGTCCGCCGGTGAACAAGAGCTTGGCCAGGACGTCACTGCCTCCAAGAACTGCCAGCGGCCGGATCCCCAGAAAGCCCATCGTAAGCAGCACAGCCATGACGAACCCGCCGGTCATGGCAGCAGCCAGCGACCAGCCCTCCGGCTGCTGTACGAGATTGTCACGAGCGAGCAGGTCGACGAGATCGGAAGTTCGCATCTCTTCAGCCTTCCTGCGTCCGCACCAGACGAGCCAGTCGCTTCAATCCACGGTGCACGCCTACCTTGATCGCCGATACCGACATGCCGGAGCGGCTGGCCGCATCCTGCACCGACATACCTTCCAGTTTCGTCAGCTCGATAGGTATGCGCATCTGCGGAGGAAGGGTTCGGATCAGCCGGTCGAGATCGATTGAGGCCGTGGCCTCCTGAGGGTCACCATCCGCCGGCAACTCGGCGATGTCGTCCAGATCGACCCGAATGCCCTCCGTACGACGACGGCGGATCATGTCGATCATCCGGTAGCGGGCGATCGCATAAAGCCAGGGCCCAACCGGTTCCCTGGGATCGAATGTGTGACGCTTGGCGTGTATGGCCAGCAACGTCTCCTGCACCAAGTCCTCCAGATCTGCTAAGGAGCCGGACGGCAGGCGACGACGCAGGAATGCGCGCAGCCTTTGGGCAGCCTCCGTCAGGAAGTCGCGATAGGCGGCCTGATCACCCGCAAGGGCAGCTCGCATGAGACGATCTAGTTGCTCGCTCGGATTCGTCTCTGCCATCTCCACCCTTCTCTACGTGTCGGGTGCCGGCGAAGTTACGCAGGATAGAGACCAGGGGACAGGCCACGGTTGCAGGCCGAGCCGCCGCCCAGGAGCGGCTGCGGAGTTCTTCGAAGCGGCAATTTCATGGGGATCCAGGCGTGGGTGGCGCTGCCGGACGTGAGCCGGGCCGCCAGCGCCAGGGTGGGCTTCGTCTTCCGGTCTGGGAAGATGCCTGATCGACCTCCGCCTTGTCGAACTCCACCATGAGTCGCACGTCCAGTCCCACCGCTTCTTTCATTCCAGCGATTGGACAAAGACGACCTGCAGGAGATGACCTTTAATGAAGCGGCTCCATCTGGGTCGGCCCCCACATCTTCGTCGAGGTCTAGTTCCAAAGCCGCCGCTCGGAAGCAGCTCAGTCCACCGGGACCGGAGCACCATCGCCGGCCGGCTGACCGTGCAGGATGACGTGGCGGCTGAGCAGCCAGTTCACCGCGTAGTTCAGGCTCATCGCGATGCTGTAGATTAGGAGAGTGCTGTGGGCGGAAAGCTGGAACATCCACCCAGCGAGGAATGCCAGCAGCGTAATCGCCATGTTGCCCACGTCCCACCAGAGATTCAGATCCTGCCGGCCGAACATCGCGAGGGTCTGGCCGACCGGGAAGATGACGAACTGCGCGAAGTACATGACCGCGAGGATCTGGAGCTGTTCTCCAGCTTCTCGCCAGCTCTCGCCAAACACGAGCGCGAACAGGAAAGGTGCGGGAACCGCGACCGCCGCCATCCCGAGCAGACCCATCCATCCAAGATGGAAGGTGGTGGTCTTGAAGAGCCGGAGCATGCCCGCCCGATCGTGGCGGGCCAGTTTCGGTGCTGCGCCGAGATAGGCTTGGCCGATACCCATGCCGAGCAGGCGCACCGGGGCCAGTACGACACGCTGCGCCAAACCGAATTGCCCGGCGACGACCGGGCCGTACAACGTCGCGAGAAACACTGCGGGAAGCATTTTCGCCGAGGTGTTGAGCAGGAGCGACGGCGTGAGGAGCAGCGGGAAGCGGCGATGCCGTGAGAGCGCCGCCCGGATCTGAGCTATACGGGTCGTGCGCAAGAGCCTGCGGTCATCGGCATCGAAGCTGCGCACGAAGTTCAGGACGCCAGCCGGCTGGCCGAGGGCCTGGCCGACGACGAGGCCAGAAGGTCCCTTGGTCAGAAGCCCGCTGGCCAGCTGCCATAGGACCTGGAACCCGAACTGGACGATCTTGCTCAGTCCGACGGCGCGGAACGCATGGCGTCGGACTGCCCATAGATTGGTCGCATTGTAGAGCGCCATGCCAAACGTGCCGATCGGGATCGCCCACAGGAGCGGGCGCAGCCCCGGAACATTGGCGGTCTCGATCAGGTAGTCTCCCAGGATGAAGACACTGGCGGCCACGAACAGGGTGGTGACGAAGCCTGTCAGAAGTGCCGCCAGAAACGTGGCCATGGCGTCTTCGTCCCTCTCGTCCAGCGGGATCGCTGTCTCATAGCGCAGGTTCGTGACGGCCCCGGTGATGGACACGATTGCCGTGAACACGGCGAGCACGCCGAAGTCCTCTGGCGTGTAGAGCCTGGTAAGCAGCGGCGTGACCGCAATCACCAGTGCCTGGGCGAGGAGTGTCCCGATCGTGACGGTGAGCGCGTTGCGGGCAAGCCCGCCTTTCTTGAAACGGGCAATCAGGCGGGCGTACACGGGAGATGACGGCCTTTTGTGGCGGGCGACGCAGGCCTCCTCATGCCACGACCTGACCAGGGCGGCGAGCCCAGCCTAGCAAGCCTGGGCGATCTGCCTCAGCTGCTTCTGTTGCTTCATCCTCTCTCTTGAAGGCAATCCCGTCGAGAACGACGGAGGGCCGTATCATTCAGATACGGCCCTCCAAGATGCATCGCCACTGGCAAGGTGCACCGGCTCAAAGAGTTGAGCGGTCAACCGATCTGGAGAGCGACAGGCAGGTCCATGTCGGTCCGGGTCTGGGTTCCCAGGCTTTCCGAGGAAAAGCTCCAGCCGGACCAGCTCGACCCGCTATTGACGCTGTACTCGGCATACCCGGACGGCGCGAAGTTGCGGTCCTTGAAGCCATAGGATGTGCCGCGCTGAGCAGCTCCAAACCAGTAGTTGCCGGAGCTCGCCGAGAAACGCACCAGGTAGGTCTTCCCCTTCAGCAGGCTGCGAGGCTGGGAAAAGGAGCGGAACTGCCAGGGAACCGCATTGTCGTAGCGGGTGCTGGTCACGACCTGCGAGGCCGGGATCCGCATATCCTCCAGGACCGTGTTGGCCGAAGCATCGATGAGCTGGCAGATAAGCTCCGAGGGTGACCCACCTGACTTTCGTACCCTGAACCAGACCCCATCCACGCTGCGGGTCTCATCGAGGATCGCGAACCGCTGTCGCGCCATGAGCGAGCCCCCGATTTGCTTGTCACCGCTGTCATGGGCAAAGATCCAGCCTACCCCACAGGCCATGCCGTCCGAGTAGTAGAGTTCGAAGATCGGGCAGCGATCGGTGCGCACATACCATCCACCCGAGTTATTGACCCACAGATGCGCCATGACGTCTCCGTGGAACGGTCCCATCCGGCCGGTTCCATCAGTGGGAATCGCCATCTTGGTGTGCAGCATGTTGACCGAGACCTCGTTCTTGCCGCTGGAGTCGAGCTGGACGAAGACGAGGTGGTAGATCTCCCCCGCAGTCAGCACAGGATAAGGTGCCAAAAACGAAAGCTGAGCGAACCGATCGCTGTTCAGAAGGTTGGTGACGTTGGCAGTCTTAGCCAGGACCGTATTGGTGGGAAAGCCCGTGACCGGGTCATTGGTTCGCAGCTCCACGCGGATCGTGCCGCCATTGCCGATGCTGTACCCGACATGGCCCGTCGCTGTGTCATAACGGAGGAAGTAGCGCAGCGAGGTGACCGAGCCGCTCCGCTCTGCCGCAAAGCGGAAGACTGCCGGCTTGCCGTAGCCATAGCGGGTGTTGCCCACAGCCTCGGCATGAATGGCGCAGCCGAACAGGCGGCCGCGATAGGGTTTGTCATCGGAGGTGACAGGCGGCGGCTGTGCCACGTCCACCAGAACGGTGCCGACGGAGGTCGCATTCTGTGCGTCCTGCATCGTGTAGTTGAAGCTGTCCTCGCCCACGAAGCCCGAACTCGGCATGTAGACGATCTTGCCGGAGGAGATCGTGGCAGTGCCGTTCGCGGGCGTGGTGACCTGGCCGGCAACCAAACTACGCGCCCCATTTTCGGGATCAATGTCGTCGGCCAGCACGTCGATGGTGATTGCCGTGTTCCGAGCTGTGGCTACCCGGTTGGGAATCGCCACAGGCGCCTTGTTCCCGGCTCCGAAGACGTCCTCGCCCCCCAGGCCGTAGAACGCACTCGGCCTGCGATGATTGAGATACTCCGCTTTCAGCCAGTTGGCGGGGAGTGCCTGGGACCGCAGGCGCACCTCGTCGATGGCACCCTCCCAGGAGGTCGACTGGTCGAGCGCCGCGCGGCCGATCCGGAGTGGCCCATTGCTGAAGCTGCTGGTGCCCGATCGCACCGGCGTTCCGTAGGTGGGCGCACTGACGACACCGTCGATCCAGATCTGGGGATTGGCATTCTGCTGCCAGGTCACCGTCAGATGCTGGCGGCTGGTCCGCTGGACATCGGAGGCGCTCTCGACCCTGCTGCGGCCGTTGGTCAGCTGGTGCTCGACCAGGAGAACGTTGGTGCCGCCTCCGGAGTAACCGGCTGCGTCATAGCGCAGGCAGAACCCCATGGCGTCGTCCCGCCCGGTAACAGGTCCAACCGAAAGGATCCCCAGGTCGGTACCTACGCGGGCAGGCTGCACCCAGGCCTGGATCGAGTAGGCGGAAAGTCCGTCCAGAAAGGTCGGCAAGGCACAGGTCATTTCACTGGAGGCGCCATTGAAGGCACCCGCATCGCCGACCAGGCTCGACGTTCCGACAGCCGTGGCGGCGAGGTCGCGGCCCCGTCCTGTCCGGTCCGACGTGGAGGGAAGATGATAGACGGCGAGATAGTCCTTCCATACGCCGCCCACATTCTCTTCCGAGATGGTGAGACCGGCCTTGCCGTAATAGAGGAAGATGGTGGTATCGGCAGTGGACGTAAGGCTTGGCAGCCTGACCCAGGCTCGCAGGGTGCCATTGTTGCCAGAATAGGCCTCGGCCTCATGGTCAAGCCGCGTTCCGGAAGCAGATTCGAAACGCAGGTCCAGTCCCACCAGGCTCTCCAGCCGGCCGCCGCTGGCGCCCTTGTGCTTCAGCCAGTTGCCCGCCAGTTCGACCAACATCGGAAAGTCCATGAGCGAGCCTTCGCTCAAGGAAGAACGCGGGATCACGATGCGCCGACGATAGCGATAGCCGTTGGGATAGGCCTGGGGGTCGGGGTCAGGTTGGACCTCGACCGTCACCGTCCCGGCGCTCTCGGCACTCCTGCTGTCCGAGATGCGGTAGGTGAAGCTGTCGTTGCCAAGGAAACCCGTGTTGGGCGTGTAGACCACGCGCTGCTGTGCATCGACCGAGACTTTGCCGTTCGCCGGCACGGTCACGGCGACCAACCGGATCAGGTCCTCATCGGCATCGTCGTCGTTGGCGAGGACCGGGATGGTGACGGGGGCATTGGCGTAGGTGGTGACCGCATCGGCGCGGGCAACGGGAGCGGCATTGCTGGCCTGGACCCGAACAGTCACCCTGCCGGTGGCGCTGCCCCCCTGCCCATCGGAGATCGTATAGCTGAATTCCTCCGTCCCAACGAAACCGGGCGCGGGCGTGTAGGTCAGCCGGTTCAGGCCGTCGATCGAGATGCTGCCATTGGCCGGCACTGCCAGACCAGACAATTGGAGGGGGTCGCCATTGCCGTCGCTGTCATTGGCGAGCACGGCGATCAGGACGGACTGGCCCGGCTCCGTGACCACCTGATCGTCACGGGCAAGCGGCGGCTGGTTCTGGCTGGCCACGGTGATCGAGACCTGCGCCGCATCCGAGCCGCCCGCGCCATCCGCCACCGTGTAAGTGAAGCTGTCGACCCCGGAAAATCCAGCCTCGGGCTGATAGGTCACCGACATGTCGGGATGTGCAGTGATGCTGCCATGCGCGGGCATCGAGATGCTGCTGAGATGGAGCGGATCACCGTCCGGGTCACTGTCGTTGGCGAGGATGGCCACGTTGACCATCGTCGATGGCGAGGTCACGGCAGCGTCGTCATTGGCGACCGGCTGCCTGTTGCCGAGACCGACGGTGATGGTGACGAGAGCCTGCGCCGTCCCGCCCGTGGCGTCTCCGATCGTGTAGGTGAACTGGTCGACCCCGGAGAAGCCGGCAGCAGGCGAGTAGACCAGGGTGTTGGGCTGCTGGCCCAGGGCCACCGTCCCGTTGCCGGGCGACGAGAACCCGACAAACGACAGGTTCTCACCCTCATCATTCGCGAAAGGGGCTACCGTAACCGGCTGTCCCGGCAGGGTGGCGACGTGATCCGAACGAGCAATAGGCATGGCAGTACGCTCCAGAAGCCAGACGGGCACCCCTCAATGGGACTGCAATCATACGCTTCCTCCATACCTATTATAGGATCATAATCCGGTCAACGGAAATCACACCTTCCCACACCTAGCTTCAGAGCCGGACCGGCCGAGGAACTCGCTGTGGCCGAACTGGTTGCCGCGCCCTTACCGGCAACGCGTTCTGGTTTGCAGGAACGGCCAAACCAAACAGTCGCCTCCGGCTTGGCCGCGAGAAAAGGCGCCCGCCTCAAATTCGAGCGGTGGATGAGGCTTCCAGTACCTGCTTCGGTGATGCTTCAGGAGTTACTAGATGAGGATATTCAATCGCTTGTCTCAGCAGTTGCAAGCGCGGCATGGCCAGACGGACATCCAGCCTCAGGTCCAGACGGAACATTCTCAAGCAGGTCCAGGATCCGAGGATCCCGATAATCGGCCACGGCGAGAGCCGCGCCCAGGTCCAGGATCTCCTGCCGGGACAGCACCGTCTCGATGCCGACCACAGTCAGGCCCGCCGCCACAGCGGAACGTAGTCCTGCTCGGCTGTCCTCAAAGGCGATCGTGGTCTCCGGGCGTCCGCCGAGAAGCTCGAGGCCCGTCAGGTAAGGCAGTGGATGGGGCTTCGCATCCGACAGCTCGGCGGCGCTGATGATGCCTTCAAACCGGTCCAGGATTCCTGCACCGGTCAAAACCTTCTCTGCATTGGCGAAGGGGGCATTGGTCACTACGGCCCGACGCAGGCCCATGCGCTCAGCCAGGTCCAGGAACTCGAGCACACCGGGCAGAGGCACGAGATCGGTCAGCATCTCCCGGTAGAGTGCTTCCTTGTCCTCCATCACCTGCATCCTAGCATCGGTGGGGAGATGAGGCAGGAATTCGGCGGCAATGGCGGTCGTGGCGCCGCCCAGGATGCGGCTGTCGTAGATATTCCGGTCAAACACTACGCCGAGACGGCCGAACGTAATCTCGAACGCCTGATAGTGATGATGCTCGGTATCCACCAGGGTGCCGTCAAGATCGAACAGAAGCGTGCGGATCATTGAACACTCAGTCAAAGAGAAACCCTTCGCACCATAACCGAGCAGCGGCCGCCGAGGCAGGCCCCTCGGGACAGGGTTGCCCTGCACGCAGCGAGGGTCCCGAGATCAGGCGGCCAGGGCCTGGATCCGCTTCAGCTCACGCAGTTCCAGCGCCAACATGGTGATGTCGTCCGCCTGTGCGGCTCCCGCCGTGAATGCATCCAGCCCCGCCTGAACATCCTCGACCGCCCTTCGGGGGTTGCCGGCCGGCAGGCCGGAGAGAGCGACCTCCAGCCCCTTCGTATCGAAGAACCGCTCCTGGTGATCGGCTGCTTCGGTGACCCCGTCGGTAAACAGGAACAGCAGATCGCCCTCCCTGAGCGGGATCGTGCGCTCTTCGAAGTCAACCTGGTCGGATACGCCGAGTGCTGGCCCCAGAAACTCTTCGAAGGTCGACAGGCTGCCGTCCGAGCGGCGCAGGAACGGCGGATTGTGGCCGGCATTGGCAAGACGAAGCCGACCGGTCCGAGTGTCGAGGATCGCCAGCAGCGCCGTCGCGAACATCATCTGCGGATTGTCGGACGCCAGCACGCCATTGGCGAAACGCATCGCTTCCGCCGGCCCCGCGCCTTGCAGGCACGCCGCCTTGATCAGGCTCCGCGCGATCGCGATGAACATCGCGGCAGCCACGCCTTTGCCCGAGGCGTCGCCGATCGCCACGGCGATCCTGTCGTCGTCTATCAGGTAGAAGTCGTAGAAGTCCCCGCCGACTTCCTCGGCCGGCCGCATGGCCGCATACACGTCGAACTCACGATGATTGGGGAAGGCCGGGAACTGAGCCGGAAGGGTAGAGAGCTGCAGGTCGCGCGCGATCGAAAGCTCCTGGCGGAGATGAACCAGTTCCTCCCGCTCGCGCACCGCTTCCTTCAGCCTCTCCAGATCGCGGGTCCGCTCGGCAAGCAGGCTCGAGAGTTCCCTGGACTGGGCGAGCACCCTGGCCGTCATATGTTCGAAAGCGACGGCCAGCGGCGTAGCGCCGTCGGCATCGGCGCCGGCAGCCCTGCTGCCGGCCTCGATCCGGGCCAGATCGTGCTCCATCTCGCGGCGGGCCTGACTCTCCAGGGTCGCGGCCAGTTCCTGCATTTTTTCCCGGATCAGCGCCTCCGAGCGTCGCCGCTCCCTGGAATGGCGGAAGCGGATCCGCTCCAGGTCGATCGCTCCCTCGCGCAGCACCGCCACCGCTCGCGCTATCCCTCCGATCTCGTCATTCCGTTTGGGCAGAGCTGGCGAAAGCAGGAGATTGCCGCGCGCAATGGCCTGCACCACCAGCGCCAGTTCCTCCAGAGGTTCCAGGCTGTGCCGCAGCCAGCCGTACACCAGTCCCACCACGATCAGGACGACCAGCGTGCAGCTCACGATGGTGACGCTGGTGATCAGCCACCGCTGCTCCCGTTCCGCGGTCACGTCGCGCAGCGCTATCAGCAGGGCAGCGGGCGACCCCGACATGTCGAAGGTCTGGACGCTGCGCGCCTTGTAGATCCGTCCGTCCGCATCCGGGATGACCGGGTCGATGTCACCGCTTCGATAGGCAACCTGCAGGGCTTGCCAGGGCCGCTCGTCGGTCGCGGCAATCAGATCTGAGCGGGCGGTCATCAGGTAGGCGCTGCCGCCATAGGTTTCGGCGAAGGCGAGCACGGTGGGTCCGAGCGCCCGGCTGATCGCGAGACTGCCGCCCTCCATCGACAGCACCACCGTCGGGGCAAGCTGCTCGCCGGTCTGGGGCTGGAGGCCTATCCAGATGTCCGGTCCGGCCTGCGCCTCGGGCGCCAGCCGGCGCACATCCACCAGGGCGCGATCCTCGGCGTGACCGATGCTGGTCCACATGAGCTGGCCATCCGGTCCGATCAGATCGACCCGATCGAACGGCTGCTCCTCGCTCAACGCTTCCACCCGGGCCTCAAGGAAGGAGGCGGCGGCCAGCCGGTCGCCCTGCGCGAGAGCCTGGCTGAAGGCCTGATCGTCGGCGATCTCCCGGGCCATCCGGACAAGCGAAGCCGCCTCGGCGCGAACCGTGGCCTCCCACACCTTGAGCTGCGCCGTTCTCTCGATCCGGTTGGCATCCCGCCCGATGCCATCGGCGATGATCGAGGCAGCGGTGGCCACGATTCCGGTGATCGAGACGATCACCAGGAGCAGCACCAGAACGAGACGGACCCTGAGGAGCATCCTAGACAGTCTCGGCGTAGCGGAGCAGGGACAGAGGCGGATAGAACCGCAGCCGGTTGGCGGTCTGCACGTTCACGATCAGCGAGAACCGCGCCAAAGGCTCCACCGGAATGGCCGCCGGGTCGCTGCCTTGAAGGATCTGTTCGGCCTTGAAGGCGGTGAACTGGCCCACCGCGTAGTAGCGGCTGACCAGCCCGAACAGGGCGTGCGCCTGAAGGATGTAGGGTTCGGTCGAGGTGAAGCTCGGCAGGCCCAGAGAAAGCGCGCTCTCGGTCAGGGGCAGCTTGTTGGCGTTCAGGAAACTGTCCGGCGCGATATAGAGCCATTGCGCTCCTGCCTCCGCGATCTCGCGGACCTTCTGCGGAATGGCGGAGGCGATCGGCTTGCCGGCATCGTCCAGTGGGACGGGCCGGTCGATCAACTCGAAGCCCAGCCGCTCAGCCTCCTGCCCAAGCAGCTCGACCACGGCCCGTGAGTTGCCCTCGATCGGGCTGTAGGTGACCCCCATCGACCGGAAGGGGCGGTAGGCCGTGAGCGTGGTGAGCTGTTGCCCGACGCCGGTGATGTACAGCGTCCCGGTGACACGGCGACCAGGATGCTCCAGCGACGGCACGATCCGGTTCCACACCGGCTCGGTGACGATGTTGAACACTGCCGGGATCTCGTCGGCGAGATGCACCGCCGGATCGACGGCATCGAAAGGACCGAGTGCCACCATCGCCGTGGTGGTACCCCAGAGATAGACGAGATCCGGCCGGGTTGCCTTGGCCTCGGCAACGTGCCGGCTGACCATCTCCGGATTGCGGGCGGCATCACGCAGGATCAGTTCCACCGGCACATTCCGCTCGGTGAAATAGTCCGCGAAACCCTGGCAGGCGTCTTCCCAGCCGCGCCAGGTGATCATCATGATCTTCCAGGCCTTGTCCTGGGACCGGCCAGGGGTTGCTCGCAGCATGCCGGTAGCGGCGGCACCGCCCAGCAGGCTGCGCCGGTCCAGCAGACGGTGCCTCATGGGCTTGCTTCCCGGGCTGCCGGGATCAGACCACGACCGGGGGAGAGCAGCCCCACGGCCGCCAGCAGAATGGCAGCGGCCCCGGGGATCATGCCCAACCAGAACAGCGCATCCTGCGATCCCGCGCCGGCCAGGAGCGTGGCGGCGATCATCGGTCCAAGCATGCTGCCGATCCGCTCCCCACTGCGCAGGAAGCCCAGCAGGACCGCCGAATCTCGTCGGCCATCAGGCCCTCGGCACATGGCCGGCACCGCTGCCAGCATCGGGGCGCTGCCGAGCCCATGGCCCAAACCCAGGGCTGCAACCGCGACAAGCATCCCCGCCTCGACGCCCAGGACCGGCACGAACAGCACCCCTGCCGTGGCAGCGAGCCCCATCAGCACCATCGGCAACAGATAGAGGTGGCGGCGATCGGCGAGCCAGGCCCCGGCGCGGATCGCGACCAACATGCCGATCGAGTACATCATGATGGTGCGCCCGATCGCCGGCAGGGTCACCCCGACGTCCGCAAGATAAAGGGGCGCCAGGTAGTAGACGAGGCCGTTCAGCCCGATCTTGGCCGGGATCGCGGCGAGCAGCACGATGGCGAGGAAGCGCGGCGAGCGAAGCGCCAGGGACCAGCCACGTCCACCAGCCGCCTGGGCTGCTGGTTGGTCCTTCGACTCCTCCCGCTCTTCCCGCGGCAGCACCCATCCCGCCAGCAGCGCCGAAACCAGCACCAGGCCCGCTGCGACCATGAACGTGCTGGTATAGCCCAGACGGTCGGCCAGTACGGCCCCGATCGCCATGCCGCAGATTGTTCCGGTCACCACCGCCAGAACAAAGACCGCGAGACTCCCTGCTTGCCGCCCTTCTGCCGCCACACGCACCAAATGATGCTGGCAGGCGATCGTCACCAGCGCGTAGCCGATCGCGGCGATGACACGGGCGACGATCAGCATCGTGAGGCCATCGGCCAGCCCTGCCAGGATATGCCCGAGAATCGCCGGAACGGCGCCTGCCAGGAAGACCCGCCGACTGCCGATGCGCCCGACCCACCATCCACCGAAGGGGGTTGCGATGGCGACGGCAGCCACGAAGGCCGAGAGTGGCAGCCCGATCGCGATAGCCGGCCCCAGCCAGGGCAGCGGCGTATAGAGGGTCCTGGCATAGAGCGGCATGAACGATGTCGGCAGTTGCTCCGCGAAGACGAAAATGAACAGGGGCGTACGTGCCATGACCGCGTTCGGCAGAGCGGTGAGCCGTCCGAGCCCATCGGGTGCGAACGACAGTCCACGGCCGAGCTCGGCAAGCTCCCGAGCGATCCGCTCACCGGTGGCACGGCCTTCCCTGGCCACCTCCTCCGCCTTCCACATCACACGCCCATAGGCTTCGTTCACCGTACGCACCGCGAGATTGAACGCACCCAGGAGCTGGCGGCTCTCGTCGGCTCCCACCACGGGCACGGACCTGGTCCACCGGCCCTCCATCAGTTCCCGGGTCGCCCTGCCCAACAGTTCCAACGGGGCCACCGCGGAGCGGGCCAGCAGGAAGATCAGGATTTCATAGGTCGCCAGCACGGAGACCAGCAGCACGATCCAGACATCCCAGCGGACGTCGCTGATCTGCATCTCATAGACGCTGCTCGAAGAGCCGACATGCAGCACCAGCGGCTCCTGGTTCGGGACCATGATCGGCCAGGCCGTGTCACGGATTTCGGCTAACGTCGTGCTGACGGCTCGCAATGACAGATCCTGCTCCGTTCCATCTTGGCTGGGCAGGACGATCTGATCCGGACGTGCAATCAGGCCGGCTCCAAGCAGGGCCTCAAAGGATGGGAGCTCCGGTCCGATGCCGTGCAGCATCACCGAATCGGCATCGACCAGCGCCACGTAGCCAAGGCTTGGAAGCTGACGTCGGAATTCCTCAAGGAAGGGTTCGACCCCAACGAGTTCCTTGGGTGGTATCCCCAGCTCGACTGCCCGTTCGACCGTGGCCGCTATCGAGCTGGAGACCGCCTCGGCCTCTCGATCCATGAGCGGCAGAAGTTCCCGGTTGAATGCGTCGAGCGCCCGGTTTGCGACATAAAGCGTCGAAAGCACCAGCACCGCGACCACCAGGAAGACCAGGGCAATGCTTTCGCCACCGCTGGTGCTGTTATGTCGTTCGCCGGACAGGGCGCTGGCCACCTGGTTGCGTGTCGAGACCCTCACGGGAGATCTGCCCGTTCGATGTGGCGCTCCGTGCGCGCCAGGCGGTCGAGGGTCTCGCTGATGACGCTGGCGACAGGGTCCGGTGCACCCCCGCTCGTCGACGATCGATCCGCCGATCCGTCGATGGCGCTCATCACCGCTACCGTGCTCGCCCGCATGCGCCTGCGGGTCCGGTGCATGACCATCGCCACGCCCAGGATCAGCACGACCGCCGCCGGCACGCTCGCCTCGAGGATGGCCTGGCCGAGAATGACCCGGATGGCGAGCATGGTCTGCTCGATGCCGCTCTCGCTGTAGCCAACCGCAAGCCCACCCACCGGACGATCGAACAGGTTCACAAGGGGTACCACGATGACCGGCACGTCCAGTCGCACGGGCTGTGCAACCTGCCCCGGCTCAAGGCGGCTTGCCTCCTGCCATGCCGCTGGAACGGGCTGGTCCACCGCCGCCGTCCGGTCTGTGGTGTAGAGCCGGCGCCCCTTGTCATCGAAGATCACGATCCACTCGATCAGCCGGTCGATGGTACGGCGGCGGTCGATCAGTGGCTGCAGGGAGCGGAGCGCATTGAGCGGCAGCCCGATCCGCATGCCGTCCTGGATGGTGGAGGCGAGATCGCGGGTCAGGAACTCGAAACGCGCCTGCTCCTTCTGGCGGACTACCTTTTCGAACTTGAGCAGATTGAGCGTTGCAGAGAGGGCGAGACTGGCCAGGACAATCACGAAGGCAGTCAGCGCCAGGCGCCCGACCAGGGATGTTCCGGATAACATCAGCCTCTCCGCCGTCCGCTCAAACCGACATCCCGACGAAGTTGCCGCTAAGACCCGGCCGCAAATGCCTACGTTGCGGCCGGAGCACAATGCGACCGCATTGGGGCGGATGGACAGCGGAAACCATACTGGCTACCTGTCCCTCGCTTCAAGCAGCCGTGCATCCGAACGGTCGGGGCCAGCTGCGAAAACTGTGTCTCCTGGCAGACGGAAGACCGGGCTATTGCGAATTCTTGTCTGCACCAAGGCAGATCTACCAAGCCTGATCGCAATGAACCGGCTCCTCCCGGCCCTTGCGGGGCATGAAGTCGAACTGCTGCTCACCGAGCGCACTCGGCCGGCGGAGCGAAGTGCTCCCGAGCTGGCGACGCTCAAGTTTCTTGAGCGTGACCTGCCCCTGACGATGCTGTTTCCAATCCTTGAGCAGGAGGGACGGACCAAAAATCGCCTGCGGACCTTCCGGGAACTCGCGCGCGACCTGACAATCCCCATGGCATCGATCGACCGTATCAACGATGGCGACGGGTTCGGCCGGGCCCAAGCTTTCGAGCCTGACCTCGTCATCTCCAGCCGATTTAGCCTGGTCTTCCGCAAGGCGATGCTGGAACTGCCGCGCCATGGCATTCTCAACCTGCATCCTGGGCCCCTGCCGGGCTATGGCGGGCTCTTCGCCATCTTTCAGCAGATGCTGGCAGGATGTCCGGAGATCGGCATCACCCTGCACCTCGTCGACGCCGGCATCGATACTGGCCCGGTCGTCACGATCCGGCAGATGCCGATCCAGGCTGGCCGATCCATGATGTGGCACGTGCTCCGCGCCTATCACGAGGGCGTCGAGGCAATCCTCGATGCGGTCGCGCATCTCGATCGAGAGAACGCCCTGGTCGTGTCCGCTCAGGATCCTGGCCAAATGCGCTACTTCAGGCTTCCGGATAGCCTTCAGTTCACGGCATTCGCCAAAGCCGGCCTCAGCCTCTACGATCTCGAGGAGTATGCCCGGGATCTCGAGCAGTTCTTCGGCTTGCCGCGAAGCCGGATCGACCGGCTGATCGAACGGTGTCCGCCGATCCCTGCGGCAGTGACCTGATCGGGCCGGGGTGGCAGTTGCCGGGGGCGCCAATGCGCTGTTACTGGCTTCCCGGGAGGCCCATCCGCTCGGACGGGCTCGCGAGAAGCCAGTAACAGGAGCGGCAAACGGCCATGGAGTTGAGCAGTACGCTTCACGAGGATGTCCTGGTCGTCTCGGCGTGTGGCGACCTGAATGCCGTCTCCTGCAGCAGCCTGGAGAAGGAACTCACCGCTCAGGCCGAGGCGGGGCATGCCCGGATCGTGCTGGATCTGGCAGAGATCCGCTATGTCTCGTCGGCTGGCCTGCGCGTCTTCCTGGTCAGCGCCCGCAAGCTTGGCAAGCAAGGCTTCATTCTGGCGCGGCCAACCGAAGCGGTAGCCCAGATCCTGAAGATGACCGGCTTTGACCGGATCGTCCGGGTCGAACCAAGCCTGGACGCTGCCATCGCGGCCGCCCAACCGGATAGTGCGTGAAGCACCGAATTCGCCTGAGCCGAGGTTTTCCGTTTAGTCGGTGGTACCTTCGCCAAGCAGGAAGCTCTGGTCCCGCAGCGCCAGTTCGATGCAGTCCCGTGGCTGGCCGGATTTGAACGACTGGACCAGGAACACCCCCGCCGCATCGCCCTCGAAGAAAATTGGAAGGTGCCAGACGTTGCGGGCGTAGATCACCCCCTGTTGCGGCCCCAGGCGCACGGCGCGCAACTGATCCAGATCCGGAACGCCTTCCTGGTCAGGTGCCATCACGATGATCCAGTGCCCTACACCCCCCACCGGCAGGATCAACTGCTCACTGTCAGGATGCTTCTCCAGAAGCTCCACCCTGAACGGCAGGCATCTCGGAGCCACCTCGAACAGGGCGGTAGCCAGTTCCAGACCGTCGTGGTGGTCAAGGCTTCCAAAGGAATAGCGCTGGGCCCTCCCTTGGTTGACCACGTCCGGATCACTGAGCCCAGTTCCGACGAATCGACAGAGGTGGGCGAACTCCTCGGCCTCGGAGAGGCCAGATATCCGGCGACAGATCGCAACTTGGCGCACCCATGTCTCCACTCAAGGTAGCGCATTCCCGGATCAGCCCATGGCCGCTCCAGGATCTGGGCGCTTTGGTTGGTCAGGCCCTGCCATGATTGATCGAGCGGCGCCAGCAGAGGTGAATCATGGCACCGGTGCGCGGAAGCGATCGGAGGTCATACCCGCGGGAGCCGTTAGAGAGTTAAAGAGTTCTGTTGTTAGAAAGTTAGAGCTTGGGTTTCTATAGACATTTCAGCTAGTTAATAGCTTTTTCTGTGAATGATGTACCGAGCTTTCGTGGATGATGTACCGATCATGTCCGTGAACGAAGTACCGAGCTTTGGTGGATGATGTACCGAGTATCCCATCTCTCAGGCTCGCATGGCATGTGAATGAAGTACCGTGCTTTGTCAGCCTGTGACCGTCGCGACGGGAGCAGGGAGTCGAGAGATCGGTACTTCGTTCACGAACGCGTCGCACAGGCCCCACATCCGTGAGGCTGCGACCGTGATTCCTGCAGCCGCCACCCGGAATAGAGCCCTGCGGTGCCCTATTGGACCGGCCCAGTAAGCGACATCACCACCCGGAACCGGTGAATGATGTACCGAATGTGCCAGGATGGCGTGAATGATGTACCGGATCGACCCCTGCTGCTGCGGCCGACCGGTCCGAGACGGTACATCGTTCACGGCTCAGGATCCGGGCAAGCGGCACAGCATTCAGATGGAATCCGGCTTACGAGCGTGAACGATGTACCGAATCCCGGCAAATGTGGACGATGTACCGAACCTCACGCCGCTGCGCGCGGGGAGAACACCACCAGAAGGCGCTCATTGGATGCCCAGCGTCGTCCATCGAAGCCGTCATCCTCGACGGCCTGTCGATCGGCCGGGTCGAAATTGATCGCGATGTGGTAGTCGGGCAGGTCGTCGTCCTCGACGATCTTGCGCAACTGCGGCTTGAAGAAGCGCGCCTCCATCACCGACCCGCATTTATCGATCAGCTTGGGCAGGGAAATGACCCAGCGCGCCTGGAAGCCGCAATGCTTGCGAGCCAGCTCGTAGAGGCGACGCTTCAGGCCCATGCTGATCTGGAAGTACTCCGGGCTGATGGTCAGAACCCGCCGATCCTTGACGATCGCCCGGAACATCCAGTCGTTCAGCGTGATCTCGCAGCCGGCCATGATCTTCTTGCCGGTGCGGGTCTTGCGCTCGAGGACGCGGAACGTTTCGATCCAGCCGAAGCCTCGCCGCTCCTTGGTGTCCTGCGATTCGATCGTCGTGACGATGGTGGTGGAGCGCAACCGGTAGATCGCATCCAGCAGCAGCTCATAGCCGCGCTTGCCAGAGCCGCGGCCGGTCACCTGCAGAAGGTTATGGGCATTGAAGCGCACGGTCTTTTCGACCGGCATGCCACGTTCGATCCGGTCGTTGATGATCGATGCCAGGTAGATCAGGACATCCTTGTCCCAGATCGTGGCGATGCCGCGGTCGCCTGGCCGGATCTCGACCCGCACCTTGCCATCGTCGTAGATCATGGGCTTGGTGCGCGGGGTCTTCTGCAAGGAGAAGAACGGGAACTCCATGAGCGCCCGGTCATCCTTGAACGGCGCGCTGATCAGGCTGTCCAGGAACAGGTCGACCTGGCGCTCGGCACCATCGCTGCTGGCAAGGGAAGGAAGTCGGCGCTGCGGCTCCCCTTCCGCCGCCGGGCGCCGCCGTGTCCGATCGCGCGGAGAGGCTTCGGGCGGTTGCGGTTCCGCGCCGGCAGAGGCGGGAGTGTCTTCGGGAACAGCCGGGTCCGTGTGGACGATGTACCGACTCATCGATCCTCGCCCTTGAACTCGTGACGACGACGATCTCGAATCTCAGCAGCGTCAACCCGGTAGCCGGCTCTTGCCAATGCATCCAGGACCAACGCACGCATGGTGGTTTCGTCCTGGGCGACCCGAACCCGCAGCTGCCGGAGCACATCGACCGGCAGCAGCACGGTGAGCTTGCGATCGGGAGGACCGCCATCCGGCGGCGGAACAGCGAATGCCATAGGCACGTACTTACGGCAGTAGTCTCTGGACTGTCCACTCCTCGCGGGAGAAGTTGGCGAATTTTCCGCGCAGATGGTTGTGGGATCCTGGCTCTGGGCCTAGGTCGCCTCCAACGAGACCATATCTGATCTCCAGCTATCCGCACCGGCGGAAGGTCTCTGGCACTGGAGAAGTTTGACATGAGTGGCCGCAATCGGAGGATGCGGATCCGGCCGGCGATGGCGGGAGCGTTCTGGCGGACCAAGAGCCTTGAGGAGATGACCAAGCCGGAATGGGAATCACTCTGCGATGGCTGTGGGCTGTGCTGCCAGATCCGCGTGGAGGACGAGGATACGGGCGAACTGGCTCTGACCGATGCCGCTTGCCGCCTGCTCGACCTCTGCACCCATCGCTGCAGTGACTACGTCCACCGGCACACGAAGGTTCGCGATTGCGTCGCGATCACGCCCCAGAACGTGCACGAACTGAACTGGCTTCCCCATACCTGCGCCTACCGCCTCGTCGCCCACGGCTATGATCTGCCTGACTGGCACCATCTCATCTGCGGCGATCCCAAACGGGTGCATGAAGAGGGTCCCTCAATGCTGGGTGAACTGGTCAGCGAGGAGGAGGTGGACTGGGAGGCTGATGACGAGCGCTGAATGTCGGACCGGGTGCTTGACGAATCATTTGCAAGAACCATGAAGTGTGCGCCTAAGATGTTGTAAAACACGATCAGGTCGCCGAATACATATAGATAAAAATCTCGTTGTTGGATTGGCCGCAAACCCGATATACTTTCTTGTGTAGGAAAATATCTCATTGTTTGAGCTGATTTCAGCATCGAGTTGGGAAGAAGCGTCGATATTCGCTGTTCGTCTATAAAAGAAGCTTTGTCCGTTCCTCCCCATCTCGGTGAGTTAGGTAATGAGGGGGAGGATGCTCACGGGATCGCTTCCTCGCAGTATTACAGAGCAGCGATGCGAGAAAGGCATGGCTTTACCGATTGGCCGCGGCGCTGATCTCGAGATTTGCAATCTCCGCTTCTCAAGATCGATGACTGACGTGTGACCGGAAACCACAGGATCATCAGCCGGGTGCGCAGGATAGCCACACCCTGTTCCAATGAGTGAGATCGCCGCAGGTCCATCGACTGCCGGACACTTCCCACTCATACGCATTCGCTGATATGAACTGTTTTGGGTGCAGTGCAGCGAACGGAAGCTCCGAACTGGAAACGCCTGAGAAGAAAGCGCTCCCCGAGAGGGTGTTGCCTGCCGACTTCGAACCGTGTCTTCCGGTTTCCGCTCGCTGAGCATCCGATCACGACCGCCGGGAGCGTCGCTTGATGCTTCGGACAACCCCCTGACGTGATGTGACCGTGATCATGGCCGACGATCAGCTCCGCTATCCTCCTCAGAATCAGGCTGCGTATCGCGCTGCCGAGTATGAAGGCGAGGCGGATGGCCCCAACCTGGGGCAGCTCGCCGCCGCCCTGTGGCGCCGCAAGACCATGATACTTGGCGTCATCGTGCTCGGCACGGGCCTCGCCGCCCTGGCGGGCGTCTCGATGACGAAGAAATACACGGCCAAGGCGATGGTGGTCGTTCAGGGCCAGAGCTCGAACGTCGTCGACATGCAGCAGGTCGCTGCCGGCCTGGAAGCCAATCCGACCACGGTCGAGACGCAGATTCGGGTCCTGCAGTCGGCCCCGGTGGTCGACCAGGTCATGACCCGCTTGAATCTGTTCACCGATAGCGAGTTCCGGCCCGCCCTCGAGGAGGGCGACGAGGGGCAGGTCCTGGTCTTCACCCTGCCGGAGCCGTGGAGCGGCTACCTTGCGACGGCAACGTCGTTCCTTCCGGACAGCTGGCTGATCGCCACGGGTCTCGCCAAGGAGCCCCTGGTCTCCAACGACCTGATCCAGATGGCGGCACTGGACGCCACCGTTGCCGTGCCGGCGGCGGGATCGGACGGGATGATGGAGGCTTCGGTGGATCCAGCGGCCGGGCAGGCAGCCGTTCCGTCCTATTCCGGATCGTCTCGCCTTACTCCCGGGACGCCGGCGCAGCAGGCCGGACCGGTTGGCAGTGCTGCAACGGCCGGAGAGTCGTCGCTGTATGCTGCGGAAGAAGAGGCGTTGATCGATGTCGACCCCCTGCGGCAGGTTGCACGCAGCAAGTTCCTGAAGAACCTGAGCGTATCTCCGGAAGGCCGTTCGTTCGTGATCGGCGTGGCATTCACCTCGGAGAACCCGGACAAGGCTGCGCGTGTCGCCAATCTGGTCGCCGAAACCTACGTGCAGAGCCAGATCGACCAAAAGCGCCTCACCACCAGTCAGGCAGGCGACTGGCTGGGGCAGCGGGTGGAGGAACTGCGCGAGGAACTGGAGACGGTCGAGGCCAAGATCCAGCAGTACCAGATCGACCACAGTCTGACTTCCGGCAACCGGACGGACCTGACCGATCTGCAGCTTACCGACATAAACCGCGAACTGCTGGCCGCCCAGGCCCAGCTCGCCGGACGGGAAGCGCGGCTGGCCTTCGTGCGCGAGCTCCGCGCCCAGGGACAGCCGCTCGACACGCTGCCCGAGGTTCTGGCGTCGCCGCTGGTCCTGCAGCTTCGGGCCCAGGAAAGCGAGCTTGAGCGCCAGGAGGGCGAGCTGCGCGCGACCTTCGGGGCGAAACACCCGCGCGTCCAGCTGATCGCCGCGGAGAAGGAGAAGCTGAACCGCAGCGTCGACGGCGAGATCGAGCGGATCATCGCCAACATGGAGAACGAGGCGAAGGTCAACGCCGCGCAGATCGAGGTCATCCAGGAGAACCTGGGCCAGGTCCAGGGCCGCAGCGGCGAAGGCATGGTCGCGGAAGTCGGCCTGCGCGAGCTCGAGCGCGAAGCCGCTTCCACCAAGCAGCTCTACGAGAGCTTTCTCCAGCGCTACAAGGAGACCCGCGAGCAGCAGCAGATCCTGGA
Organism: Geminicoccus roseus DSM 18922; assembly: GCF_000427665.1. Classification (NCBI taxonomy): domain Bacteria; kingdom Pseudomonadati; phylum Pseudomonadota; class Alphaproteobacteria; order Geminicoccales; family Geminicoccaceae; genus Geminicoccus; species Geminicoccus roseus. The sequence goes on along the minus strand of NZ_ATYL01000003.1, from coordinate 63,398 downwards.
CTCGGATGCCAAGATCCTGTCGGCGGCACAGCGCCCGGTTGTGCCGTCCACCCCGGGCCTTCCGATCTTCCTGGCCGTCGGCTTCGTGGCCTCTTCGCTGGTCGGCAGCATGGGCGCCCTGCTCCTGGAGCGGATGGACAAGGGGCTTCGTTCCGCCGAGGACGTCGAGCGCTATCTGGGCCTTCTGCGGATCGGCCTGATCCCGCAGACCAAGGAGATCTCGGCCAATCGCCCGGTGTGGCGCTTCCTGCGGGACAAGCCCCTTTCCGTCTTCGCGGAGTCGGTCCGGGGCGTGGGCACGGCCATCCGTTTCGCCGATGTGGACATGCCGGCCCGCACCATCCTGGTGACCTCCTCGGTGCCGGGCGAAGGCAAGAGCCCGCTGGTGCAGAGTCTGGCCGTCGTCGCGGCTGCTGCCGATCACCGGGTGCTGCTGATCGACCTGGACACCCGCCGTCCGGTGCAGGGCAAGACCTTCGGCGTCGAGCCTGCCAATGGCATCGTCGAGATGCTGGGCGGCGAGGCAGCGTTCGAGGACACCGTGGTCCGCCACGAGGCCTCCGGGGTCGACCTGATCCTGGTGCGGCGCCGGCCGACCAATCCGGCGGCGCTCATGGAAAGCCGCAAGCTGCGAGCCTTCATTGAGGAGGCAAAGGAGAACTACGACTACGTCGTGATCGACTCCCCGCCGGTGCTGGGCGTGAACGACGCGCTGCTGCTCTGCCCGATGGCTGACGCGGTGGTCTTCGTGGCGCAGTGGGCCGAGACGAAGCACCAGCTGGCCTTCAATGCCGTGCAGGCGCTGCGCGGCGCCCGCGCCAAGCTGCTGGGCACCGTTCTGACCAAGGTCGATGTCAAGAAGCACAAGCGCTACGGCTATGGGGATGCCGGCGAGTATTACGGGACCTACAGCAAGTACTACTCCGAGTAAGCTTCGTTATCGACGCTGATCAGGTTCACGCGAGCGCGCCCATTCTCCATCATGCCGGAGGATGGGCGCATTGCTTTTGCGGGTGCAGGACTTCCACCGGTCTGGGGGGTCTTGAAGTATCTATCGTCATTTCTCCACTTCACGAGGCGTGAATGCCTTGCTAGCTTCGCGCTCCGTTAGAAGCCCGCAGGTGGGATACGCTTCCCGATGGACGGCCAGAGCATCACGCTTGATCGTGTGACCATGCGGTTCGGCACATTCCTTGCCGTGGACGATGTCTCCCTGCAGGTTCAGCCCGGCGAGTTCTTCAGCTTTCTTGGCCCCTCCGGCTGCGGCAAGACCACCATCCTCCGGATGATCAGCGGCTTCATGGAGCCCTCGGCCGGCCGGGTCCTGATCGGGGACAAGGACATGGCCGGCATCGGCCCCAACCGGCGCCCCACGGCGTTGATCTTCCAGAACCTGGCCCTGTTCCCGCTGATGAAGGTCTGGGAGAACGTGGCGTTCGGCCTGGAAGTGCGTGGTGTCGATAAGGCGGCACGGCGTCGGCGCGCCAATGAACTGCTCGAGATGGTCGCCCTGGCCAACCAGGGAGAGAAGCTGGTGTCCGAGCTGTCGGGCGGCCAGCGTCAGCGGGTCGCGATCGCCCGGGCGCTTGCGGTGGAGCCGTCAGTCCTGCTGCTCGACGAGCCGCTTTCCGCGCTCGACCTGAAGCTGCGCCAGCACATGCGCGCCGAACTGCGCATGCTGCAGCGGCGCACCGGGGTGACGTTCGTGTACATCACCCACGACCAAGGCGAGGCGCTCACCATGTCCGACCGCATCGCGGTCATGAGCAGCGGGCGGATCGAGCAGATGGGCACCCCGAGCGAGGTCTATAACCATCCCAGCACCGCGTTCTGCGCCACCTTCGTGGGCGAGAACAATGCTTTTCCTGGTCGGGTGGTGGCTGTCGATGGCGAGATCGCCGCCATCGACACGCCAATGGGCCGGCTGTTCGGGCGCCGGGACAGCGCGACCCGGGAGGGCGACCCCGCAATCCTGTTCGTTCGGCCGGAACGCTGCCATCTCGGCGAGGCTTCCTCCTCCGGCAACCGGATCGACACCAGGGTCATCCGGCTGGATCTTGAAGGAGCCTACACCAACCTCGTCGCCGAAGGGCCGGACCGCGAACTCACGGTTCACCTGAGCGGCGATGCAGGGTTCGCCGGCGTCGCTGAAGGTGGGCCGGTCACGATCGGGTTCGATCCGATGGCAGCCCTGGTGCTACCGGAAGGCCGCATGGCCCGAGCCTGAGCGGTCGCGGCCCATCGGCGCGGCCGGATCGAGGATACCCGGCTTCTAGGCAACGGCCTCGGGGCCCACATCCTCGCGGGCGTTGAATGCACCGGCGCTGCCATGGTTGTTCAACCAGGCGCGGGCCTCGTCGATCGACGCCTGGTTGACCTTCTCGCCGAACACCACCATCCGTACCGTCCAGGCAATGATCTTGAGGTCCAGCCATGGCGATGCGTGGCGGATGTACCACAGGTCGAGGGCCATCTTGTCCGGATTGGACAGCTGGTGGCCGCCATTCACCTGGGCCCAGCCGGTCAGGCCCGGGCGCAGCCGCGAGCGCTCCCATCCCCCATCGGTGAGATCGGCCAGATCACGCGGCAACAGCGGGCGAGGTCCGATGAACGACATGTCGCCCTTCAGGACGTTCACGAGCTGCGGGATCTCGTCCAGGCGAGTCCGGCGCAAGAACCTTCCCACCATCCCGGTGCGCTCGCTGTCGCTGAGCAACCGGCCGTCCGGACTGCGCGGCGACCGCATCGAGCGGAACTTCAGCAAGGTGAACGGCCGCAGGCCATGTCCCGGCCGCACCTGACGGAACAGGACCGGATGGCCCATCTCCACCATCACCAGGAAGGCAGCGAGCAGGGAGATCGGCGCCGTGAACAGCAGCAGGGCGGCGCTGGTGGCGATATCCAGGAGGCGCTTGATCTCCAGCCAGCGGGGCGCCCCGATCGGCATCGGCTCGTCGGCCGTGGCGATCACGCCGCCACCCCCCAGCCGCAAGGACAGGAGGTCCGGCAGCGAGTCGATCTCCACGCCGTGGCGGCGCGCAATCCCACCCAGCCGGCTGACCAGGCCTGGCGGCAGGCCCTCCAGCGGCTTGGTCACGATCATGCGCTCGGCAAAGATCCCGTGGGTTTCCAGGTCGACCAGGACCTGCTCCAGGTCCTCGGCGCCTCCCAGGACCGGCACGCCATTGAAGGAGCGCCCGACCAGGTGGCCCTGGTCGCACAGGATGCCGACGGCGTAGAAGGCAGAGCCCGGTGTGGCGTCCAGGGCATGCAGGTAGATCGCCGCACCCTCCCCAGTTCCCAGCAGCAGGACCGGCGTGCGGTGCCGGAACAGCCTGCGGTCGCCCTTGCGGGTCATGTACCAGCGATAGATGAAGCGGGAGCCGGACAGCAGCGTCACCAGGACGAACCACTGGATGAACGGGACAGAGCGTCCCACCCCCTCCAGTCGCCCGATCACGAACATGGTCGGCACGAACAGGAACACGGCAAGCGTGGCCGCGCGCACCACCGCCATCTGGTCGGCGGTGGAGCTCCAGCGCCACACGCTCTTGTGAAGGCTGAGGGAGAAGAACACCACCGCTGCCAGGCTGGCGAAAATGCCGGTGCCGAGAACGAGGGCGTAGGTGTTCTCCGGCGTCCAGACCTCCGGCGCGCGCAGCAGCATGGCAAGGACGAACGACAGCGCCGCCATCAGCGTGTCGTGCGTCAAGATGATCGCTCGCCGGCCTGCGTGACCTGACTTCGTCGCCATTAAGAAACCCGACATCGGCGAGAACGTCTCCGGCTTTAGGTGATGGAACAACACGCTCCATCTCGACAACTGGGAAGATCGAAACCGGAAGGAATGATGCTCCTCCTCACGGCTCCGTGAACCATGGCTGCGCCGCCTCCGGGCCTGGTGCCATGTCCACCGAGGCAGTCTGAGCACGAATGGGCCGCTTTCTCAACGCCACCTACCCGCGCAGCGCTATCCTGTACTGCACGATTGTCGCCTTACGGTGACGACCATCACATCAGAAGTGTGTATAGGGGCGCTGAACCTGGTCAAAGCCACGCGGCTTTACGCGGAGCCGGTGCTTCGGGTATGAGCGCCGCTGAACTCGACGGGATACGGCGGTCGACGCATGTCCATGACGTGTGAAACCGGGCAGGACTCGTGTGAGGGGATCGAGCCGACAGGATTGCCATATAGGGTGGCGGACGGATCGTCCTGCGCCCTGATGTCCGGTGTGGATGTACCCCAGGGTGCATGTGACACTCGACACCGTAGGAAGCATGCTTATCTGCTAGCATTATTCCTGTCGGAAGCTACAACTTTCGTGAACGTTTCGTAACCTCTATGGTGGCGGGCCATGCTGCACGCCGCAGGAACGCAACTGGTCGGAGCGCGATGAACGCCAGCAACATGCAGAACAGCGGCAACACCATCCGTCGTGGCAAGCGCGGTGCCGCCTCTGCCGAGGACGACCAGGACTCGATCGACCTGGGCGAACTGTTCGGTATCCTCTGGCGGCGGAAGTGGTTGATCGCTGCCCTGGTCGTTCTCGGCACCACCGCCGCGACGATTGCGGGAATGCAGGTCGAGAAGCGCTATACCGCCACCGCAGCGCTGATGCTCGAGCCCAAGGACGAATCGGTCGTCAACCTGCAGCAGGTCGTCGCCGGGCTGACCGGTGACCTGCCGGCCCTCGCCACCCAGGTGCGGCTGCTGACCGCGCGCGACCAGATCGCGCGGGTCATGGACGACATGAACCTGTTCGAGGATCCGGAGTTCAACCCGGCGCTGGACCCCGAGAACGAGCCGAGCAACCTGGACTATGCGGTGGGTGGTCCGGTGGAGCGCCTCCTGGCGCTGCTGCCGGAGAACCTGCTGATCGCGAGCGGCCTGGCCAAGGAGAAGCTGCCTGTCCTGGAGAGCGAGGCGCCGACCCTGAACCGTCAGGCGGCGGTGGACCGCTTCGCCCGCAACTATCAGGTCAAGCTGGACGACCCCTCCTACGTGATGCTGGTGTCCTTCACCTCGGCCGATCCGCAGAAGGCGGCGGACGTCGCGAACCGGGTCACCCAGATCTATGTCGAGGAGCAGGTCGCCTCGAAATCCGCGGCGACCACCAAGGCCGCAGGCTGGCTCGACGAGCGGCTGGCCGCGCTGAAGGAGGAAGTCGAGTCCGCCGAGCGCGAGGTCGAGCGGTTCCGCGCCGAGAACGACATGGTCTCGACCCGCGACATCACGCTGAACGACCAGCAGCTGGCCGACCTGAACCGGCAGCTGATCGAATCCCGCGCCGAGCTTGCCGGGGCGGAGGCCAAGCTTCGGCTCGCCCGGGACATGGGCCAGGGAAGCGCTGGCCTCGACACGATCGCCGAGGTGCTGAACAGCCCGGTGATCATCGCCCTGCGCAGCCAGGAAAGCGACCTGCTCCGCCGCGAGAACGAGCTGAAGCAGCAGTTCGGGGCGCGCCATCCGCTGATCCAGCAGATGGCCACGGAGAAGCAGCAGCTCTACGGCAAGATCGCGGCCGAAGTCGCCCGCATCAGCTCCAACCTGGGCAATCAGGTCGAGGTGATCCGAACCCGGGTGGCGACGCTCGAGAACGAGCTGGACAAGGCCAAGGGCACCACGGTCAAGGACCGCGACGCCGAGATCAGGCTGCGTGAACTGCAGCGACAGGCCGACGCCAGCCGCGCGCTCTACGAGCAGTTCCTGCAGCGGTCGAAGGAGACCCGCGAGCAGCAGCAGCTGATCGAGGCGGATGCGAAGATCATTTCCGTGGCGGCGCCGCCGGACAAGCCGTCGACCGCCGGTCCCCGGCTGTTCGGTGCCGTCGGCTTTGCCGGCAGCCTGGTCGTGGGTTCGCTGCTCTCGCTGCTCCTGGAACGGCGCGATCGCGGCCTGCGCTCGTCCCGGCAGATCGAGCGCCTGCTCGGCCAGCAGCCGCTGGCCCTGGTGCCGCGCCTGGACCGCCTCAAGCGGAACCAGAAGCCGCATCAGTACCTGATGGCGAAGCCGCTCTCGGCCTACACCGAATCGATCCGCTCGGTGCTGACGACGCTGAAGCTGTCCTCGATCGACAACCCGCCCAAGGTGATCCTGGTCACCTCGTCGCTGCCCCAGGAAGGCAAGTCGACCTTCGTCGCCAGCCTCGCGACCTTCGCGGCCCGCTCGCAGAAGAAGGTCATCCTGGTGGACCTCGACCTTCGCCATCCCTCGGTGGCGCGGGAGCTCGGGCGGCCGGTGGCGGCCGGCATCGTCGAGTTCATGGTGGGCGACCGCACCCTGGACGAGGTCGTCCAGCACGACCCGGCCAGCGGTCTGGACTTCCTGCCGGTCAAGCGGCAGACGGCGAACCCGACCGATCTGCTCGACAGCCAGAAGATGCGCCTGCTGATCGAGACCCTGCGGCAGACCTACGACTACGTGTTCCTGGACTGCGCGCCGGTGATGAGCGTGACGGACAGCCGGGTGGCTGCCCTGCTCGCGGATCAGGTCGTGTTCTGCGTGCGCTGGTCGAAGACTCCGCAGGACGCGGTGACCCTGTCGTTCGAGACGTTGCGCCAGACCAACGTCCCGATCGGGGGCGTCGTGGTGACCCAGGTGGACGTCAAGAAGCATGCCCAGTACGGCTATGGTGACGTCGCCCAGTACTACGGCAAGTACCAGGACTATTACGTGAACTAGCCTCGATCACCGGGGGGCGCTCGGAGCGCCCCCCGGTTCTCGTTGGCACTCTGGTCCGAACAGTAGGACGACCGCCTTGGCGCTTGTGTTGAACCTGCCGAAGATCGCTCCGCTGCGAGGTCTTCCCACCGGCAATCCGGTCGTTCGCCTGCTGCTCGACCTGTTCTCGTTCGAAGCCCTGTTCGTCCTCTTCCTGTTTGCCGGCCGCTACAAGGCCGATCCCCGTTTCGCGTTCATCCCGATCGACCCGACCATCCTGTTCCTGGTGGCGAGCATCGCCGTCGGCCTGGTCCTGATTTTTCAGGAAAAGCTCTACCTCCCGGGTGCCTATGCCCTCGGGGTGTGGACGGTGTTCCTGGTCTACATGTGGATCGGCCTGATCTGGACCGAAGGCCGCATGTATGGCCGCGAGAAGCTCATGCTCGCGACCATCACCGACACCTGGTGCCTGATTGCCGGCGCCCTGATCATGGCGAATTCGAGGGAACGGGTGCGCCGGTTCATGCGGCTCGTGGTGCTCTTCGCGATCTGGCTGGGTGTGGAGGCCCTGCTCGCCTGGGCGAGGCAGGGGTTCCAGGGGCGCCTCCTGATCAACAATGGCGACAACTACCTGGGCTTCGGCCGGGTCTGCGGCATGGGTGCCATCATCGCCTGTGCGTTCTGGGCCACCAGGAGCGGGCTGACGTTCGCGCGGATCGGCCTGATGGCGCTGCTCGGCATGTTCATGCTGGTGCTTCTGATCGGCGGCGGCCGCGGGCCCCTGGTGGCCGGGGTGGTGCCGATGCTGCTGATCGCGGTGATCGGCTGGAAGGTCACCCGGGGCGGGCGGGTCCGGGTGATGAAGATGCAGATCCCCATCCTGCTGGCGCTGGTGGCGATCGTTGGCGTCATCATCTACGCCTTCACCTCGCCCGACGCGGACCTCGGCACCTTGTCCACCCTGGCGCGGTTCCGCGGGCTCCTCAGCGGCAGCGAACTGGCTAGCTCGTCCGACTTTCGGCGCACGGCCAATCTTGAGGCGGCCCTGGAGTGGATCCCGCGAGCCCCGATCTTCGGCCATGGCATCGGAAGCTGGCCGATCCTGGTCCATCACGGTGATTTCCAGGATCATCCCCACAATTTCATCCTCGACATCATGTTCGATTTCGGCCTCGTCGGCCTTGCGATCATGATCGGTGTGTTCTGGGCCTGCCTCCGGAACATCTCGGTCCACCGCCTGCGTACCGACCCCCTTCTGCTCGCCTCGGCGATGCTGTGCATCAACGTGCTCATGAACGCGATGACCTCGGGCGACCTGCCCGAGAACCGCCAGGTTTTCGTCATGCTGGGGCTGCTGCTGATGCGTTCGGAGGAAGACGAGGAGGAGGAAGATGTCCTGGACGGCGAGGACGATGAGCCTGCGGGTGTCCATCGCCCCTGGGTGGTGGACGATGCCGACGATGAGCTGGCGGCGTTCCGCCACCTTCGCCCCCGGGCATTCGACGACACTGACGCGCCGGATGCACGGGTCTAGGGACTTCTCTCCAGCGTACAGGCGCGTATCCCCATCACCCCCGTTGAGCTGGACCCAAACGAGGTGCTAGGGCCTGGGCGTCCCAGCTGAGCGCCGTACAGGTAGTTCGATGATCTTCCATGGTGGTCCATGGTCCAGACCGGAAAACGGAGTGCCCGGTGCTCCGGATTGGGACCGCAGCCGCCGCATGACTCGCCGTCGACCGGAAACGTCTCGGGGTCACGATCACTTCCCTCCCCCAGATGCCTGGCATCCTTATCCCGATCACTGGCCGCACCGAGACGTGAGGTTCCCTATCCGTGTCGCAGAACGCCACCGTCTCCATCATCATGCCGTCGCACAACAGCGCGCGTTTCATCGGCGAGAGCATCCGGTCGGTCCAGGCCCAGGACTTCCGGGATTGGGAACTGCTCGTTTCCGACGACGGGTCGAGCGACGATACCTGCTCGATCGTGCGCTCGCTCCAGGATGACGATCCCCGGATCCGGCTCCTGGCCTCGCCAGTGAACCAGGGACCGGCGGCGAGCCGTAACGCGGCGCTTTCCGTCGCCCAAGGCCGCTATGTGGCGTTCCTGGACAGCGACGATCTCTGGGCGCCCAGCAAGCTCAGCAAGCAGCTGGCTTTCATGCGGGAGCGGGACGTCGCCTTTTGCCACACCTACTACACGGCGGTGAACGAGGACGGCGAGCGTTCGGAGGAGGTCAGAAAGGGCCTATCGAGCGTCACCTATGCGGACCTCCTGGCCCACCGGACCACGATTGGTTGCCTGACCGTGATGTTCGATACCGAGAAATGTGGCCGGCCGCTGATGCCCGACATCCGGCGTCGGCAGGATTACGCCCTGTGGCTCAAGATCCTGAAGCAGGGTGTGACCGCCGAACGGCTGGAAGAGCCGCTGGCATTCTACCGTGTCCGCAGGAACTCCGTCTCCCGGAACAAGATCCGGGCGGCTTGGTATGTCTGGCGGGTCTATCGCGAGGTGGAAGGGCTCAACCTCGCCAGGAGCCTCTACTATTTCGCCCATTACGGCATGTATCACCTGTTCCCGACCCGCAGCCCTGCCAGTTCCTGAACCGCCAGGGTGGAACCATCCGGCGCTCCCGGCACGCCGGATCGGCATTGCCTGCTCCACGTCGCATTTCCGGCCGGTCATGAAGGGATCGCGTGTCCGTGACCGCTTTCGGGCCGCTTGACTGGAACGCACCATCCCTAGGGACGTTGTATTGACGTGAGCAACGCTCGAAAGGAATACAGGATGTCATCCGGAACCGCCGACAAGGTTAAGGGCAACGTCAAGGAAGCGGCCGGCAAGGTCACTGGTGATCAGCGCCTCGAGAGCGAAGGCAAGGCCGATCAGGTCAAGGGTGATGCCAAGAAGGCTACCGACAACGTGACCGAAGCAGCCAAGGGCGTCCGCGACAGCGTCAACAAAGGCTGATCACTCCGACGGGCATGAGCCCTCAGGACGATTGGAGGCTGGCCCGCCCCCGGAAGGGGGTGGGCCGGTTCCTTTTTGTGGAGCGTCCGCCCGGTGCGCGGCGGAAAGGATGCCCCAAGCTCTTCCATGCTTGCGGCATCCCGATGGTCCGACCGGTCGAGCCTGGTCAGTGGCTCTCCTGGACATGCGCCTCGAGGAACCACAGGGCCTTGTCGAGATCCCGCGATGCCTGGGTGAAGATGTCGGCGGTGGTGGGATCGCCCGCTTCCTCGGATTCGTCGATCGCCTTGCGGACCATGTTCGCCACCGCGCCGTAGTGCTCGATCAGCGCCTTGAGGTGGTCGGCCACCGCATAGATGTCCGTCGGGTACGGTGCGAGCGAGGAGTTCTTGGCGACCGCCTGCAGGCTGCCCAGGGCGGTGCCCCCGAGCTGCGTGACCCGTTCGGCGAACGTGTCGACGTGACCGTCGATCTGGGTCCGGAAGCCGTCCAGCATCTCGTGCACCGCGATGAACTGGGGCCCTTTCAGGTTCCAGTGCGCCTGCTTGGTCAGCAGCGCCAGATCGATGGACGCGGCGAGGTTCTTGTTCAGCAGCTCGATGACCGTCGCCTTGACGTTCGAGGGGGTGTCGTTCTTCGTGGAATGGGTCTTCATGAAGGCATCTCCTGGAGTCGCGGCCGGTGCACCGCCGCGACGACTTCGGATGTCTACCAACGGGAAAATGCCCCAGGCGTTCCGTGAAACCTACCGGTTCTCCTCACGCGCAGGCCGGCAGACGGCGCCGGAAGTGCGTCCGCGGCACCCCGCCTGGGTGTCAATGACGCACCCGATGGCGCACGAGGGGAGGTGTCGCTTTTCATGGAAGGCTTCCCAGACTACACACCCTGCGCAAGGGCCGCCCGAGCGCGGGCCCGCCATTGGACAGCACGGAGTGTCATGTCGGTCGATCTGTCGATCATCGTCCCGGTCTACAACGAGGAGGACAATGTCCTCCCGATGTACCAGGCGATCCGTGATGCCATCGCCCCGATCGATCGGGAGGTCGAGCTCGTCTTCGTCGATGATGGCTCGCGCGACCGCACGGTCGAGCGGCTGAGTGAATTGCCGAGGCACGGCAAGCCGAAGGTCCGCATCGTCAAGTTCCGCCGCAACTACGGCCAGACCCAGGCGATGATGGCCGGGATCGATGTCGCGAACGGCAAGGTGCTCGTCACCATGGACGGTGACCTGCAGAACGACCCGCGCGACATCCCGCGCTTCCTGGAACAGATCGAGGCCGGCCACGACCTGGTGGTGGGATGGCGCAAGGACCGCAAGGACCACTGGTCGCGCGTCCTGCCCTCCAAGGTCGCCAACCGGCTGATCGGCTGGGTGACCGGCGTGCCGATCAAGGACAATGGCTGCTCGCTCAAGGCCTACCGGGCCGACCTGATCAAGAAGATCCCGCTCTATTCCGAGATGCATCGCTTCATCCCGGCCATGAGCTCGCTCGCCCGGCCGAAGATCGCCGAGATCGTGGTGCGTCATCATCCCCGGATGCATGGATCCTCGAAGTACGGCTTCTCGCGGATCTACAAGGTCTTCGTCGACCTGATCTCGATCCGCACGATCCTGACCTTCGCCCGCTCGCCCCTGATGTGGCTGAGCGGGTTGACCATGGTCACCCTCCTGCTGACGCTGTTCGCTGCGGTGTCCGCGGTGGTCTTCGCCGATACCTCCTATGCCGGCTCGTCGGTGGTCTTCGCCGGCGTGACGCTGCTGTTCGGTGCCCTGTCCCTGTTCCTGATCTTCCTGGCCTTTCTCGGCCAGTTGATCTGGGGCGCGCGCTCCAAGAGCCTGGCCCCCTTTGTTGATCTCGCCGTCCGCCCAGCCGGTCGGGAAGTCCAGTGACCCAGCCCTCCTCGGATCTCATGACCCGCACCACCACCCCTACCCTCCCCGACGAGAGCGTCCTCGGGTCGCCCGAGACCGGCCCGGCCGACTTCGCGCCGGCCGACTTCCAGCTGTCGGTGATCGTGCCGGTCTCCCGCGAAACCGAATCGATCCTGCATCACCACGAGCGGCATGCCGCCGCCCTGGCCGAGTTCGGGCCGGTAGAGTTCCTCTACATCGTTGACGGGCAGTTCCCGAAGACCACCTCGGAGCTGGAGAAGCTGGCGCGCGATTCGGACCATACGGTCCGGGTGCTGGTGTTCAACCAGACCTTTGGCGATTCCGCGGCGCTATCGGTGGGTTTCAAGCGCGCTCGGGCGCCGCGGATCCTGACCCTGGTCCCGGAGGCGCAGGTGGATCCTGCCGACCTGCCGGACCTCGTCCGCGGGCTCGAAGCGGCCGACATGGTGGTGGCCAAGCGGAGCAGCGGGGTCGGCGGCTCGGTGTTTGGCGTCGGCAAGATGGAATGGGTGCTCAAGCGCATCCTGCAGTCGCCGTTCGCCGACCTGCGCTGCCGCGTGCGCGCCCTAAAGAAGGAGGTGGGCGAGGAGATCGTGCTCTACGGTCACCAGCACCGCTTCTTCCCGCTGCTGGCTCTGCGCCATGGCTTCAAGGTGGTCGAGAAGTCGGTGCGCCCCGGGGGGGGAACCCCGCCCCGCGACACCAATGCACCGCTCGACTATTCCCTTATCCTGGACGTCGTCACCGTCTTCTTCCTGCTGAAGTTCCTGAAGAAGCCGTTCCGGTTCTTCGGCGGCTTCGGCCTGGCGGTGCTGGCGCTTGGGCTGCTGGCGACCGGATGGCTGATCTTCACGAGGCTGGCCTTCGGCACGCCTCTGGTCGACCGTCCTGCCTTGATCCTTTCATCACTGATGGTGGTCCTGGGCGTCCAGATCATCGCGGTGGGCCTGATCGGCGAGATCGTGACCTTCGCCTACACCAAGGACATGCGTGAGTACCGGATCGACCGGATCATCGAGTAACGGGAGCCATTGCGGGCTCACCTCGTAGATGGGCCGGTTTCCTGCGGGGCGATGATCCCCGCAGGGAGCGTCGGTTCCGCCTGGCTCAGATGACGCCGACAAAGACAAGGACCATGGCAAGGATGGCGAGCGCCACGCTGATCATCAGCACGTAGCGCATCCGCCCCAGCTTGCGGCCCTGGCGCGCATCGGTCGGTGTCTTGACGGCGTTCGAATCGTGCCGCCCTGGCTCGGACACGCGGCGATCGGTGGCAGCCATCGTCGTTCTTTCCTCATTCCATCCTGTACTTCGGTGGAACGGCCCGCTCGTGGCAGGGTTCCGGGATAGGCGCCTCCCGGGGCGGCATTCAGGCGCGCCGATCAGCGGCCGGCCGCAGCCCCGCTCGATGACGGATTATCTCGACCTCCGGCACCGCCCGCCCGCCATAGATCGCCAGCTTGGCCAGCCGGACCCGGCAGCCCTCGACCTGCGGATCCTCGAGCACGAAAACGATCAGGTCTTCGGCCCAGCTTTCCAGGAGCGCCTGGTGCGGCCGGGTCGGCCAGACCTCGGTCAGATGCGTGAACAGCCGGTGATAGTCCAGGCAGTCCTGGTAGCGGCCGCTGGTGAAGGCCCCGGCATCGCGCCATGCTTCCACCTCGATCTCGACCGGCTGGGTGCGGCCGTGCTCGTCGTCGAACACCCCGATCGCGAGGTCGAGCACGAGGCCCTTCAGCCGGATGATCTGCCGATCCCGCAAGCGCTCTGTTCCTTCGGTCCGTGAGGTGGTGCGGGGCTTTTGGACCTGGGTTTCCGTCCAAGCTAGTATCAAATCTCCCCGGAGGCGGCAGGAGGCGACGATCGCGTGCAGCAGCTCGGTTCGACCATGCGGGTATTCCGGCCCTTTCCGGGCCTGGTCGCATTCTACGACGGCCGCATCGAAGGCATGCGGCTGCACTCGGACAAGCCCAACTGGCTGGACGACGGCGCCTTCGCCCTGGGTGTCTGCACCTACGCCCTGGTCGATGGCGAGGACGCCCTGGTCTACGACACCCATATCTCCCTGCAGCATGCCCGGGTCGTCCGGCGCACTTTGGTCGAGGCCGGCGTGCGCCGGATACGGGTGGTGCTCAGCCACTGGCATGTCGATCACGTCGCCGGCAACGAGGTGTTCCAGGACTGCGAGATCCTCGCGCACCGGCTGACCGCCGAAGCGCTCGATGCTCACCGCCAGGAACTGGAGGCTGGCGATCCGCCGATCCGGCCGCTGGTCATGCCGACCCGCACCTACGAGGACAGGCTGGAACTCCAGGTCGGGCAGTTCCAGGTCGAACTGCGTCACGCCGACGTGCACAGCCTGGACGGCACTGTCCTTCTCCTGCCGGAGCATGGGCTGATGCTGGCCGGCGACACGCTGGAGGACCCGGTCACCTATGTGGTGGAGCCGGAGCGCTTGGCCGTGCATCTGCGCGGCCTGGAGCAGATGGCGCGATGGAACGTCCGGCGCATCCTTCCCAATCATGGCGCTTTGGAGACGATCGAGGCCGGCGGCTATGGACCGGAGTTGATCGACGCTACCCGCTCCTATGTCGCCAGGCTCCTGCGGGTGCGGGAGGAACCGGCCCTTGCGGAGGCGGACCTGCCCAGCTTCTGCCGCCCCGCCTTCGATTCCGGGGCGATCCACTACTTCCCCGCCTACGAGGCAGTCCACCGGCGCAACGTCCAGGCGGTCATCTGAAGGAAACCAGCTTGCCCAAGTCAGGAGCCCGCCGGGCCGTGCGTGCGGAAACGGCCTCGGCAACCCAACCGCCCCAGCCCGGCCATACCGGCCGCTATCTGGTCCTGCTTCCCGAGGACGACATCAAGACTGGGCTCTCGGCGCTGAAGAGCGTCGCCGGACTGCGGGTCGCCCATTCCAGCGACTATCGTGACGGATCGTCGGTCGGGGCCTTCGCCGAGGCGGACGGGCTGGTGCTCGACGCGCTGCAGGTCGCGGTGGTCGCGACCCCGCCAGGCGACCTGCATCTGCTCAACTCGGTCGCCGCCGGCAGCGGCGTCCTGGCGATCGAGCCGGAGCGCGTCGTCCATGCCTTTCCCGACAGCAAGGTCGGCATTCCGTCGCCGGTCCCGAGCCTGCCGAACGCGTCGACGGGCGCCGGCTGGTCGACCGAGTACCTCCGTGGCTACCGGGACGGCGTGAACTCCGTGCTCGACCGGCTGATCGGCGACGACCGGCCCGCGGCTACCCTCCCCCGCACCGAGAGCGAGAGTGAGGCCACTTGGGGCCTGCAGGCGGTGCGGGCGACCACCACGCGCTGGACCGGCGACGGGATCCGGGTGGCGGTCCTGGACACCGGGATGGACCTCACCCATCCGGACTTCGAGGGCCGGGCGATCGAAGCCCGCAGCTTCGTGACCGGGGAGGAGGTCCAGGATGGCAACGGCCACGGCACCCATTGCATCGGGACCGCCTGCGGCCCGCTGCTCCCGCACCGCCTGCCGCGCTACGGCGTGGCCGGCAACGCGCTGATCCATGCCGGCAAGGTCCTGAGCGACCGGGGCAGCGGGTCGGACGGCGGCATCCTGGCCGGGATCGACTGGGCGGTCGCTGCCGGCTGCCCGATCGTGTCGATGTCGCTGGGCGCCGCGGTGGAGGTCGGGACGCCCTTCTCCGTGATCTTCGAGCAGGTCGGCCGGCGGGCCCTGCGGGCTGGCACCCTGATCGTGGCGGCAGCGGGGAACGACAGCCGGCGGCCGGACCAGCTCTGCCCGGTCGGGCATCCGGCGAACTGCCCCTCGATCATGGCGGTGGCGGCCCTGGACCCGCAGCTTCGGGTGGCCTGGTTCTCCTGCGCCGGGCTGAATCCGCAGGGCGGCCAGGTCGACATCGCGGCGCCAGGGGTGGCGGTCTACTCGGCCTGGCCTGGAACACTCTACAACACGATCAACGGTACCAGCATGGCGACCCCGCATGTCGCCGGGATCGCGGCGCTGATTGCCGAATCGGACCCGGATGCCCGAGGGAGTGCACTGTGGGCGCGCCTCGTGCAGTCCGCCCACCGGCTTGACCGGTTGGGGCGGGATGTCGGGGCTGGGCTGGTCCAGGCGCCATTCTGAAGCGTCGCCGATGATATCGCCCGAGAGGGCCGCCTTTGGCCAAGCAATGGCGGCGGCGACGACCAGTCGAGCAGAATGTTCACGTTATGTTCTCATTGAGATTGTTGGTCCGGCGTCGATGTGGATTAGGGTCCGCCTTGCCTCGCGTTCTGAATCCAGGCACGTTCACAAACAATGTGCTCCGACCATATATGGATGGATACTCCACGAGGCGTCAGATGACCGGCAAGCTCAGCGTCGTGGTCTCGGTCGACGAGGCCCGCTTGAAGGATTTTCCAGCCGTGCTGCGGGACATGGTCGAGGCCGGCCTGCATGTCGAGAACCAGATGGCGATGGTCGGCACGGTCTCCGGCTCGATCGATGACGCGCGCACGCTGAACAGGCTCCGGCGGGTCAAGGGCGTGGCCCATGTGGAGCGGTGCCGCCACTTCCAGATCGCCCCGCCCAACGCCGACGTGCAATAGCGCCTGCCGGCGCTCGGCCGGCTTGCCTTCCCAGCTTCCTCCATGTCGAAATCCGCCCATCATGATGGAGGAACGCGACATGCGCATGAGTAGGATACTGGCCGGGGTCGCAATTTGCGGCGCCTTGCTTGCCGCCCGGGCGGAGGCCCAGGAGACGGGCCTGTGGGGCGTCTACGAGCAGCAGCTGAAAGCGGCGAAATACATCGACCTCACCCACGCCTTCGCACCTGTCCAGCCGGTCTGGCCGGGCTTCGCCAACGCCACGTTCGCGCCGGCCACCGCGGGCAAGGACATCGAGGGCTATGTCGCCAAGGGCGACGTCTACACCTACGCCGACCATGGCTTCGTCGCGTCCGCCTACACGCTGCCGACCGACCAGTACGGCACCCAGCTCGATCCGCCGGCCCATTGGGACGAGTATGGCGCCACGATCAGCGACCTGCCGCCGACCTTTGCGGTGCGCCCGCTGGTGGTGATCGACATCTCCGGCAAGGTGGCCGCCGACCCGGGCTATGCCCTGCAGGTCGCCGACATTGAAGCCTTCGAGCAGGAGCATGGCCGCATCCCGGAAGGGTCGGTCGTGTTCGTGCGCTCGGACTGGTCGAAGAAATGGGACGATGTCGAGCACTTCAACGACAAGCCGTTCCCTGGTGTCGGCCTGGACGCGCTGAAGTTCCTGCACCTGGAGCGCAAGATCCTGTTCCACGGCCACGAGCCGCTCGACACCGACGCCACGCCCACCCTGGAAGGCGAGGCCTGGCTCCTGCACAACCACTATACCCAGGCCGAGGGCGTCACCAATCTCGATCTGGTCCCGCCGACCGGCGCGCTGGTGACGATCGGGTTCGCCAAGCCCCTGGGCGGAACCGGCGGCTATGCCCGCTATGTCGCGATCGCGCCGGCCGACTGGCCCCACGGCGTGACGATCGCCGAAGCTCCGGGCGCCCCCCTGCCCAGGCAGCCGGCGCCGCTGCGCCGCGACGAGAACGGGGTGATGAGGCCCACGCCGCAGGACTGAGCCTGGATGCGGGACGTCGCGCGATGTCCCGCATGCGCGCCGGGTCGCCAGCTTCAGCGCGGGCAAATGTTCCCTGCCGCCGCAATCCCGGTCGGCCTGCGGCGAACCGGAGCGAATGGCCAGCAACGGTCCTTGTGCTATCGTCGCCGGCGCGCCACCCCTTGCGCCCGCAAGCTCCGGATGGCGGATGGTAACGATGCGGCTCCTGCTGGTCGACAACTACGACAGCTTCACCTTCAATCTCGCCCAGCTCGTGGCCGTGGTGAGCGGGGCGGAGCCGTGGGTCGTGAAGAACGATCAGGTCGATCTGGATCAGGTCGCGGCGTTCGGCCCGGATGCGGTGATCCTCTCGCCCGGCCCGGGCCGGCCCGATCGTCCGGCGGATTTCGGCATCTGCACCGCCCTGATCCGCTCCTATCAGGGCCCGATCCTCGGCGTCTGCCTCGGCCATCAGGGACTGGCCGCCCATGGCGGCGGCAGGATCGGCTATGCCCGCACCGTCATGCACGGCCGGCCAAGCCGGATCCGTCACCTGGGCACCGGCCTGTTCCACGGCCTGCCGCAGGATTTTCGGGCGATCCGCTACCATTCCCTGCTGGTGACGGAGCCCGGGCCCGACTTCGAGCCGGTCGCGTGGTCGGACGACGGCATCATCATGGCCCTGCGCCATCGCCATCGTCCGCTCCACGGCGTCCAGTTCCACCCCGAGTCGATCGATACGGAGCATGGCGCTGCCCTGGTCCGCAACTTCCTGGATCTGGTCGTCTCTCCCTCCGCGCCCCGGCGCATCCCGCCGCCACGCCCATGCCCAGCTACGGCCAGGCCGGCCGGAGGAGAACTGCAGCTCTTCACGCGGGCCGGCCCCTGCGCCGCCGACCCCGAGCGGAGCTTCGTCGCCCTCTACGGACGGTCGGGAACGGCGTTCTGGTTGGACAGCGCCCGGCTGGATGCCGCCGGTGCCCGCTGGTCGTTCATGGGCGACGGCTCGGGGCCGCATGCCCGGCAGATCACCTATCGGGTGGCCGATCGAGGGATCCCGCAAGCCGAGACCCACCCCTCCGTCTTCGACGATCTCGAGCGGTGGCTGGACGAGCGGCGCATCGAGCGCCCGGCAGGGCTCGATGTGCCTTTCCTTCCCGGCTGGGTTGGCTATCTCGGCTACGAGTTGAAGGCCGATGCCGGTGGCGCCGCTGCCCACCACTCGTCGCTGCCGGACGCGCAACTCCTGTTCGCCGACCGGATCGTCGCGTTCGACCACGCGACCGGGCGCGTCGTGCTCCTGGCCCTCGATCATCCGGGCCAGCAAGAACGCGCCGACGCCTGGTTCGACGTCACTCTCGAGCGCATCACCGAGGCCCCTTCCCTGCCGGAACCTCCCCCTCCCTGCGGCCGACCCATCTTCCGGCCCCATCTGGCGGACGACGCCTACCTGGAGCGGATCGCCGCTGCCCAACAGGCGATCCGCCAGGGCGAGAGCTACGAGATCTGCCTGACCAACGAGTACGCCGCGCAGGTGGAGGTCGATCCGCTCGACGCCTATCGCCGCCTGCGCCGGATCAACCCCGCCCCGTTTGCCGCTTTCCTCCGCTTCGGCGACCTCGCCATCCTGTCCTCGTCGCCCGAGCGCTTCCTGAGCATCGATGCCGAGGGCAGCGTCCAGGCATGCCCGATCAAGGGCACGATCGCGCGCGGGGCCGATGAACGGCAGGACCGGGCCATGGCCGAGAAGCTGCGCTCCAGCGTCAAGGACCGCTCCGAGCATCTGATGATCGTCGATCTCCTGCGCAACGACCTGGGGAAGGTCTGCGCGACCGGCAGCGTGCATGTCCCGGACCTGTTCCGGATTGAGCGCTACGCCACGGTCCACCAGATGGTCTCGACGATCTGCGGCCGGCTCCGGGGCGGCACTTCGCCGATCGCCTGCGTGCGCGCGGCCTTTCCAGGAGGCTCGATGACCGGGGCGCCCAAGCTCCGCACCATGAGGATCCTGGACGAGCTGGAGGGGCGGCCGCGCGGGATCTACTCTGGCGCGATCGGCTACCTGGGTTCAGACGGCCGGGTGGACCTGTCGATCGTGATCCGCACCGCGGTGGTCGAGCCGGGCCGGATCAGCATCGGCGCCGGCGGCGCCATCGTCGACCTGTCCGACCCGCTCGCCGAGCTCGCCGAGGTCCGCCTGAAGTGCCAGGCGCTGGTCGAGGCGTTCGGTGGTCGCCTGGAAGGTGACGCCACCCTCGCCCGGCCCGCTGCCATGGAGGTTCCCGCATGAGGTCGACCAGAAGACTGTTCGCGGCGACGATGTTGCTGGCGGCCTTTGCGGTCGCCGGATGTGCGACCTCCCCCCTGGAGTCCATCGGGGATCAGGTGCTGGCACCGGCGCCGATCGAGTATGTCCCGGTCGACTGGAGCAGCCCAGCTGAGCGCACGCTCTTCGCCAGCCCGGCCGGCACGGGGAGCGGCGCCAGCCTTGAGGCGCCGGCTGCCCTGAACACCCTCCTGTCGTCGCTGCAGCCAGGCGACCGCGTGCTGCTCCTGCCAGGCAGCTACCCCAGCGCGAAGGTCGTAGCCAAGGGAACCTCCGCAGCACCTATTCGCATCGAGGCCCTGCACCCGGTGGTCACTGGACCCGGCCTGAAGCTCGCCGCGACCGACCGGGCCGTGTTCAGGAACACCGAGCTCAAGGTCACCGGTTCGGCCTTCCTGCGGGTCCAGGGCATCGATTTCGAGGTCGAACCGGACCAGAGCGGCAACGGCCTCACGGTGAGGGGCAGTCACGATCTGGCCTTCGTCCAGAACCGGTTCTTCCAGCAGAGCAATACTGGCCTCCTGCTGAACGGCCAGCCCGGCGCAGACATCCGGCAGGTGCTGGTGGAGAACAACGTCTTCCAGAACATGATCGTGGAGGGGGAAGCGGGCGGAATCGGCGCCGTGCGCATGGATTACGGGCTGCGCGTCCATGGAGGCGACACCCTGGTCATCCGGGGCAATCTGTTCGAGGGCTACTTCAACCACTCCCTCTCGCTGAAGGAGAAGACCGCCAACGTCGTGATCGAGAAGAACAGGTTCGAGCTGTGCGGGCTGGTCTGCATCGAGGGCGGCCAGGAGCCGGACACCGCCCATGCCGATGTCGTGACCGAGCGGACCATCGCCAACATCGTGGTCGCCGACAACAGCTTCGATGGCCTGGACGATGGGACGGTCGGCGTGTTCGCGCGCAACGTCGAGCGGATCTTCGTCACCGGCAATCGCTTTGCCGGGATCAGCGAGCCGCTGCGCGTCGCCAACAATGACCGCAACTCGAAGAACTGCGCCCGGCAGCTCTACCTGGTCGGGCGGACCTTCGGTGGGTGCGAGCCGGATTCGCGGCTGACCCAGATCGGCGTTGGCAATCGCAGCGTGCTGTTCCGTTCCAACCAGGTCGAGGGCGACGCCCGTCTGCTGGTCGCCGGCCGGGGCTATCCCGATGACGTGCTGGTGGTCAGCGACTCCTCGGCCACCGGCAGGGTCGACATCTGCCTGCGACCCTTCATCCTGAACGAGGCCGGGTTCAATCGCTGGACCGAGGGCCTGCCGGCCGTGGCGGAGCCGCCCCGCCTGGTCCTGGACAGGTCTCCAGGCTTCGTCGTCGGGCCGGAACCCTGCCTCGGCAAGGACCTGACCCATGCCTGCGAGGCTGATCAGAGCTGTTCCCGTATGAACGACTGAACAAATTCGCCGCACGATTGAGATCTCGAATTTTTTGGATTCGTGAAAGCATCGTGTCTAACGCTTCTCCGGAAACGGTAATGCCGTCGAAGGAGAGAGCCATTGACCGGATGCCGCAGGGTCGCCGCCCTGGTTTATACAATCTTGGCGGTGTTTATCGGAGTGCCGGCATCCGCTGCGGCTGAAACGGCACCGGCGCTGAAGCCTCCACCTGTGGACTATCGCTACATTAAGTGGGAACGCCCGCCGCTGCGGACCTTCTATGCCAGTCCTCATGGCGGCGGGAACGGCACCAGCCGGTCCAGGCCCCGGGCGTTCAACAAGCTCTTGCCGACGCTGCGGGCGGGCGACCGGGTGATCCTGCTGCTTGGCAACTATCCGAGCGCCAGGCTCTCCCTCCAGGGCACCGCCACCCGGCCGATCCGGATCGAGGCGGAGCATCCGATCGTGCGCGATGCCAGGCACACCGTCGCGGCCTGGAAGAAGGTCGTCTTCCGCAACACCGGCCTGCAGATCAGCAAAAGCGCCTATGTCCGGATCAAGGGGCTGTCGTTCCACACCGATCAGGGCCGTTCGAGCAGCGGCATCGAGGTCCTGTCCGGCAGGAACCTGGCCTTCGTGCAGAACCAGTTCCTGCAGAACAGCAACTATGGCTTGCTGTTCTTCGGGAAGAAGACAGGTGACGTCGCTCAGGTGCTCGTCGAGGGCAACGTGTTCCGCAGCATGATCTCCGGCAAGGAACCGGGCGGGATCGGCCGGGCGTGGATGGATTACGGGCTGCGCATCCACGGCACCGACACGCTGGTCGCGCGCAACAACCTGTTCGATGGCTACTTCAATCACGCCGTCTCGGTGAAGGAGATGTCCAGGGACATCCTGATCGAGCGCAACAAGTTCAACATCTGTTCGGTGATCTGCGTCGAGGCTGGCCAGGAGCCCGATACCGCCGCCGGCGGGACCTTGATCGACCGCACCGTCGTCAACGTGAACATCCGCAACAACGTCTTCAATGGCCGGAATGACGGCAGCACCGGGGTCTTCGCCCGCAACGTCGAGCGGGCCTATGTGACTGGCAACGCGTTCAACCGGATCGCCCGGCCCCTGCGCATCGCCAACAACGACCTGAACTCCCGCAGCTGCGAGCGGCAGCTTCAGGTGATCGGGCGGATGCTGGCGATCTGCGAGCATCGCTCGCGCCTGACCCTGACCGGACGCAGGAATCGGGCGGTGCTGTTCGAGAAGAACAGGGTGAGGGGCAAGGCCGCGATCTACGTGACCGGGCGCGGCTATAAGGGCGACTTCTTGTCGATCCGCGATACCAGCGCCGACACCAGGGTCCCGGTCGTCCGCCGCTCCTTCGTCGTCAACAAGGCGGCGGTGAACGCCTGGACTAAAGGCGCGCAGGAAACGCTGCTGCCGCCCCAGGTCTATCTGAAGGGCTCCGGCGCCTTCTACCTCCAGAAGTGACCAAGGCGGGAGGGCCAGCGCGCGACCGGGTCGTCGCCGCCCTCCCCCCTTCTGCGCTTCGCAAGGGCGGTCCTTCTTAGGATGCCGGTCCGCGATACATCAGCAGGGCCCAGGTCCGGCCTTCCGGCCCGCGGAAGGAGTTCACCGCCCGGAACTCCGCGGCACGCGAGATCACCGCAGGCGCCGCGCCGATATCCTGCAGCTGCTGGTCGCTCAGCGCGAGTAGCGGGTCGGGGCCCTCAGGCCGCAGATGCGCGGCCATGCGGGCCAGCCACCGCCGAGCCCTCCGGCCCGCGCTATCCTGGACGTGGAGTCCGAAGGTCTCGCTCCGGATACTGACAGCACACATGTCTTCAAACCTCGATTGATCACCAGCGCGATCGACTTCCCAGCTTATCCGCCTTTTTTCCCGGGTTGCCCAGCGAGGGCTCCTTGTAGCATCATGAAGCCTGGCTTGATGATCGGAGATGGCATGGCCCGGCGCATCCCGGGGTTGAATGCGCTGCGGACCTTCGAGGCCGCCGCACGCCACCTGAATTTCACCCGCGCCGCCGAGGAACTGAGCGTCACCCCGGCGGCGGTGAGCGCGCAGATCCGCACCCTGGAGGAACAGGTCGGGGTGCGGCTGCTCTGGCGCACCAGCCGCAACGTGCGGCTGACCGAGGCGGGTGAGCTGCTGTGCGATGCCGTGGGTCAGGCCCTCGACCTGGTCGGTCAGGCGGTCGAGCAGATCGGCACGCCGGCCATCCGGCCGACCCTGAAGGTCAGTACCGGCTTCTCGTTCGCGGCGAAGTGGCTGGTGCCGCGCCTCGATCGGTTCCGACGGCTCTATCCCGACCTGGACGTACGGATCGACGCCAACGACCGGCTGGTCGACTTCGTCCGAGACGAGATTGACGTCGCCATCCGCTTTGGCAGCGGCATCTATCCGAACATGCGGGTCGACCGGCTGTTCGAGGAGCAGGTCTTTCCGGTATGCAGCCCCAAGCTGCTGGACGGCGACCCGCCCCTCCGGGTGCCGGAGGACTTGCGCCACCACGTCCTGATCCACGAGGCCTGGCCGGCGCAGGACGGTTCCTGGCCGGACTGGCGGACCTGGTTCCTGGCAGCAGGCTTGGCCGATGTCGACATGCAGCGCGGGCTGCACTTCCAGCAGAGCGCCCTGACCATTCAGGCGGCCATCGATGGCCAGGGTGTGGCGCTGGGCAACACCAGCCTGGTGGGCGACGACCTCGCCGCCGGCCGGCTGGTCCAGCCGTTCGCCCTGTCGCTCAGCGTGCCGCGCTTTTCCTATTTCGTGGTGGCCCCCAGGCGCAACGCCGAGCGCTGGTCGGTGCGGGCCTTCCGGGACTGGATCCTGTCGGAGGTCGCCGCGCGCTGATCAGCGGCGCAGCTCGGCCAGAAGGCCTGCCAGGTCGATGG
Organism: Geminicoccus roseus DSM 18922; assembly: GCF_000427665.1. NCBI lineage: Bacteria > Pseudomonadati > Pseudomonadota > Alphaproteobacteria > Geminicoccales > Geminicoccaceae > Geminicoccus > Geminicoccus roseus. Next base: position 39,675 of record NZ_ATYL01000003.1, on the reverse strand, counting down.
GAGCGGTGACCATCTGCAGGCTGCCGTCGCGGTCGCGCGGCCACTCAGCCTCCGGGCGGTCCCGGTAGAGCTCCACCCCGTTCTGGTCCGGGTCGCGCAGGTAGAGGGCCTCGCTCACCCCATGGTCGCTGGCGCCGTCCAGGACGATCCCGGCCCGGTTGAGCCGGTTCCACGCATCGGCCAGGGCGGCGCGGGTCGGATAAAGGATCGCCAGATGGAACAGGCCGGTGCTGCCCGGCGGCGGGGGACGGCCGCCCAGGCTCTGCCAGGTGTTCAGCCCGATGTGATGATGATAGCCGCCGGCAGAAATGAAGGCGGCCTGCGATCCGAAGCGCTGCTGCAGCTGGAAGCCCAGCACGCCGCAGTAGAAGTCCAGTGCGCGCTCGAGATCGGCGACCTTGAGGTGGACATGGCCGATCCGGGTCGCGGGATCGATCGGCTTGGCGGGCAAAGCAGGCTCGGGCATCGGCGGCTCCAGGCGGTTCTCCACCTGTCCTATCACCATGGTCATCCCCCGTTGCTATCCCCTTCCCGCGAAACGGTCCGTCGCCTGGGGGGAACCGATGGCCCTAGCCCTTGCCCGGCGGGACCAGCGCCTCGTCCGCCGGCGGATGGAGATAGGGCCGGAGGATCGTCCGCAGCTGGGCGGGATCGTACGGCTTGGTGATCACCAGGGTGCCCTTCAGGCTGGGCGGTACCGGCAGTTCCTGGCCATGCCCGGTGGTGAACACGCACGGCACGCCCAGGGCGACCAGGCGCTCGGCCAGCGCGAAGCTGGTCACCCCCCGCAGGTCGATGTCCATCAGGGCGAGACTGGGCGTCTCCCGGTTGATGGCGGCATCGGCCTCCTCAAGGGTGAACGTGGCGTCCACCCGCGCGACGCCCATGTCCTGGAGCGTCATGCTGGTGTCCAGCGAGATGACGGGGTCGTCCTCCACCAGGAGTACAACCGCCGATGAACGACCTTCGGCCATGTCAGGACGAGCCCCCTTCCCTCGTGCAGTGAGGGTCGTTCATGCGATGCGGCGAAGGCCGCCCTGCGAACGGTGGAGTTCCGTAGCGGCTGCCCTTTCCGCGGTACGAACGCCCTCTTCTACCAAAGCACAGTCATGGCTCGAGCGTCTGTGCTCAAGTCGACATAACATCCTTTGCACAGCGGGGGCGATTCAAAATGGTGTTGATCCCGGAGGTCGCTCGGCCATCTCCGGCAGGATCCGGGCGAAATGGTCGCGCACGGACCGGTAGCACTCGCACGACGCCTTCTCGAGCTTGCGCGGGTCGAGGATCGTGATCCGCCCGCGGGCCTGCTCGATCAGGCCCCGGCGGGCAAGATCGCCAAGCGTGCGGGTGACCGTGGTGCGCTGGACGCCCAGCATGTGCGAGATGAACTCCTGGGTGACGTCCAGGGCATCGCCGCCGACCCGGTCCCGGGTCGTCAGCAGCCAGCGGCAGCAGCGCTGGTCGAGCGAATGCAGAGCATTACATACTACCGACTGTAAAACCTGCGCCAGGAGAGCATCGGCATAGCGGGCGAAAAGGTCGTGCAGATGCGGGCTCGCCCGCTTGGCTTCTTCCAGCCGGCTGGTTTCGATCCGCAGGCAGGGTCCGGGCAATTGCACCATGGCCCGGGCGAAGGCCGGCTTGTGCCCGGCACTGACGATCCCCCCGATGGCGCCTTCCTTGCCGATGGTCGCCGCCTCGGCGATCGATCCATCGCGCATCACCAGGATCAGCGCGGCCATCGCCCCTGAGGTGGGGAAGTAGGTGTGGACCACGTCGTCCCCGCTCTCCACCAGGACGGTCCCGGTGGCCAGCTCGACAATCTCGGCGTGGCGCAGGAGGAGCTTCCGGTCCGCCGGCGCGAAGGCCCCGAGCAGGCGGTTGTGCTGCAGCTGCGCGAGGACGGCAGGTTCGCCCTGGGCCGGAGGCGTCTCCGTGGATGGGACCGACTGCATATGCTCTCCCCTCCGTTCGAGGGCATGGTGGCGCCGTGACGGGAAGCCAGGCACTCACCATCCATATCGGATCAACCGGTCACTTCCTGCGACGTTGCATGGCATCCGACGTCGGATGTGGAGCCCCTGCCCTGCTCCGTCGTTCAGCCAGTCTTCCCCAGGAGGCCGCCCAGGAGCTGCCAGAGCCGTTCCAGGCTTTCCCGGGTGCCCTGGTCGAGGTCGCGCCGGTCGATCTCCCGGAGGGCGCCCAGCAGCTTCCGGCTGCTGTCGCCGACCAGGCGTGGCGCCGGCTTCGGCTTCCGGCCCGGGATCACGGCCTCGCCCCCCTCGCCCCGGCGCACGGCACGGATCTGGCGCACCGTCGCCAGGCCCTGCTTGGCCAGGTCCCAGAGGCGCAGCTGCTCCTCCTCCTCCTGCACCTGCGCGAGTTCCACCAGCAGCGAGCGGCCGACGCCGGGCGCCTCGGCATATTCCACCTGGATCCGCTCGGGCAGACGCGCCAGCGACAGGAGCGCCGACACCGTATTCTGGCGCTTGCCTACCGCCCGGCCGACCTCATCCTGGGTCCAGCCCTTGTCCTGCATCAGCCGCTCGATCGCGGCAGCCTCCTCGAACGGGCCGAGCTGCTCGCGCTGCAGGTTCTCCACCAGCGCGATCTCCAGCGGGTCGCCATCGGTGACGATCGCGGCGATGGTGGCGCGCCCGAGCTTGCCCGATGCCCGCCAGCGGCGCTCCCCCGCGACCACGATCCAGCGCCCGGGGGTCGGGCCGCGCCGGACCAGGATCGGCTGCAGCAGGCCATGGGCCTCGATCGAGCTGGCAAGTTCCTCGATGGCCTGCGCGTCGAAATGCCGGCGCGGCTGGCCCGGGTCGGGATCGATCGTCGCCAGGTCCAGCTCGACGATCTTGGGCAGGTCCACCGAGGTCTTGAACAAGGCGTCGGCGGCCAGGCGGTCCTTGAGGGTGGGCCGCGCGGCCTTAGCGGATTTCACGTTCGATCGCATCGGCGACTTCCTCGATCCCCCGGATGATGTCGGCCTTGATTTCGTCGGGCGCCGAGGTGACCGAGGCCCGATCGAAGGCGGTGGTGCGCCGGACCGGCGCGAACACATGGTGCTTGTCGCCCATCGCGGCGGTCAGCTCTTCCAGCGCCTCGCGATCGTGGCGGTTGCGCACGTCGTGGATGGTCGGCAGCAGGCCGAGCACGCTCAGGCCTGGGTTCAGCCGGGTCTGGATCCGCTCGACCGTATCGAACAGCAAGGACACGCCCATGATCGACAGGTAGTCGGTCTTGACCGGCACCAGGACCTTGTTGGCGGCCGCCAGCGCGTTGACGGTCAGCAGGCCGAGCGACGGCGAGCAGTCGATCAGGATGACGTCGAACCGGTCGTGCAGCGGCTGCAGCTTGTCGCGGATGATGCTGGCGCCGTTCCAGGCCGCCACCAGCTCGCTCTCGGCCGAGGCCAGCCGGATCGAGGCAGGCAGCAGGGTAGGCTCCCCCTCGATCAGCACCTTTTCCGCCGGACGCCGATCGAACATCAGCGCGTGCAGGGTCCGGTCCTCCGCCTCCAGGAGCCGTGGATCATGGCCGGCATAGACGGTGAGGCTGGCCTGCGGATCGTCGTCGACCATCAGCACCCGCCGGCCGCGCCGTGTCAGGGCGTGGGCGAGATGAAAGGTGGTGGTCGTCTTGGCGACGCCGCCCTTCTGGTTGGCGATCGCGATGGTCACCGCCATGTCGGACGTCCCGTTGCTTGCAGCGAATTGGCTGGTCCGATCGCTACGCGGCGCATCCGGTCGGAGCAAGCATCGGCTGCATCCGACGTCGGATATGCCGGGGCAGTGTCACCCATATCCGACGTCGGATGAACCTGCCACGTCCCGCCGGGGCTCGACGGGCCCGGCGGGACGTGGCAGGACCGGAACAAATCCTGCAGGGGGCATGGGGATGCGGATCACCGGGGCAGCGCGGGTCGCCGGCGTCATGGGCTGGCCGATCGCCCATTCGCTTTCGCCGGTGCTGCACGGCTTCTGGTTCGAGCGGCACGGCATCGACGGCGCCTATGTCCCGCTTCCCGTCCGCCCCGAGGATGCCATCACCGCGATTCGCACGCTGCCCAAGCTCGGCTTTTTGGGCTGCAACGTCACTCTGCCGCACAAGGAAGCCGCCTTCGCCGCGGTCGACGTGCGGGACGCGGTGGCCACCCGGATGGGCGTGGTCAACACCGTGATGGTCCAGCCCGACGGCAGCCTGCACGGCACCAGCACCGACGGCGCCGGCTTTTTGGCGAACCTGGCCGAGCAGGCGCCGGACTGGCGGGCAGAGCAGGGGCCGGCCGTCCTGTTCGGGACCGGCGGGGCGGCAAGGGCGGTGGCGATCACCCTGCTGGATGCCGGCGTACCTAGCATGCGCCTGATCAACCGGACCGAAGCCAAGGCTCAGGCGCTGGCCTGCGACCTGAGGGCAATGTTCCCCGGCCGCCCGGTCGAGGTCGTCGCCTGGCAGGAGCGTGCCGAGGGGCTCGATGGGGCCGGCCTGCTGGTCCAGTGCACCTCGCTTGGCATGAAGGGCCAGCCGGATCTGGACCTGGCGCTCGATGCCCTGCCCGGCAGCGCTCCGGTCGCCGACCTCGTTTACACCCCGCTGGAGACCGGCCTGCTGCGCCGCGCCCGTGAACGTGGCCATCCGGTGGTGGACGGGCTCGGCATGCTGCTGCACCAGGCCGTGCCGGGCTTCGCCCATTGGGGCGGCGTGACCCCGGTGGTCGATGCCGCCGCCCGCCAGGTGGTGCTCGATGTGCTGCAGAAGAGATCTTGAAGCAAGGCCGGCGTCCGCCGGCCGATCGGGAGGGAAAGAGACATGGATCTGGGGCTCACGGACAAGGTCGCGGTGATCACCGGCGGCAGCATCGGCATCGGCCTGGCGATCGCGCACGGACTGGCTGCGGAAGGCGCCCATGTGGTGGTCGCGGCCCGCAACCTCGAGCGCGCCAAGGAGGCGGCCGACGAGGTCGCCGCCAAGCACGGCACCCGCACCCTGGCGGTCGGCGCCGACGTCGCCACCGCGGACGGCTGCGCCCAGCTGATCGCCCAGGTCGAGCAGGCGTTCGGCGGCGCGGATATCCTGATCAACAATGCCGGCACCGGCAGCAACGAGACCATCCTCGAAGCGCCGGACGAGAAGTGGCAGTATTACTGGGACCTGCACGTGATGGCGGCGGTGCGGCTCGGCCGCGGCATGGCGCCGGCCATGATCAAGCGGGGCGGCGGGGTGATCCTGCACAACGCCTCGATCTGCGCGACCCAGCCCCTGTGGTACGAGCCGATCTACAACACCACCAAGTCCGCCCTGCTGATGTTCTCCAAGACCCTGGCCAACGAGCTGATCCCGCACAACATTCGTGTGAATACCGTCAATCTCGGCCTGACTCTGACCCCGGACTGGGTGAAGACCGCCACCCAGCTCACCGAGGGCACCGACAAGACCTGGAAGGATTATATTCAGGGTGTCGCCGACGAGTGGGCCCCGATCAAGCGCTTCGCCTCGCCCGAGGAGGTCGCGGACTTCTTCGTGTTCCTGTGCTCCAAGCGGGCCACCTACAGCGTCGGCAGCACCTATTATGTCGATGGCGGCATGATGAAGTCGATCGTGTGATCGATTGAACCGGCACCCTGCCTCGCCCCGCGAGGGGAGGGCAGGGTGCGCACTGGCATGGCGATTGCTGCTTTTGGAGGCGCCGTCTGGCAGCGTCCGGAGCAGACACGTCATGCGCTACGATCTGATCGTCATCGGCAGCGGACCCGCCGGGCGCCGCGGTGCCATCCAGGCCGCCAAGCTCGGCAAGAGCGTGCTGGTCGTCGACAAGGGCCGCCGGGTCGGCGGCGTCTCGGTCCATACCGGCACGATCCCCAGCAAGACCCTGCGCGAGACCGTCCTGAACCTGTCGGGCTGGCGGGAGCGCGGGTTCTATGGACGTTCTTACCGGGTGAAGAAGGAAATTTCTGCCGGGGACCTGCTGAACCGCCTGCACATCACCCTCAACCACGAGGTCGAGGTCCTGGAGCACCAGTTCGCGCGCAACCGGGTCGCGACCCTGCACGGCACCGCGCGTTTCCTCGATCCCCACCATCTGAAGGTGGAGGGCGATAGCAACGAAAGCCTGGTCCTGTCGGCCGACCGCTTCCTGCTGGCGGTGGGCACCCGGCCGCACCGCCCGGCCTCCGTTCCCTTCGACGGCCGCCACGTCGTCGACAGCGACGAGATCCTCGAGATCGACCGGCTGCCGCGCAGCTTGGCGGTGGTCGGGGCAGGGGTCATCGGCGTCGAGTACGCCACGATCTTCAGCGCCCTGGACGTGCCGGTCACCCTGATCGAGCCGCGCCCGACCATGCTGGACTTCATCGACCAGGAACTGGTCGAGGATTTCGTCCACCATCTGCGCGACCGCGGCATGACCCTGCGCTTTGGCGCCGGCATCGCCGCCATCGAGCCGCCGGGGGCGCGGCCCTGCACCATCCGCCTGGAGAACGGCCGCACCGTGCAGGCCGACATGGTCCTCTACGCCGCCGGCCGCGCCGGCGCCACCGCCGAACTCGACCTCGCCGCCTGCGGGATCGGGGTGGACGGCCGCGGCCGGCTGGAGGTCGACCCGCACAGCTTCCAGACCGCGCAGCCCCACATCTATGCGGCCGGCGACGTGATCGGGTTTCCGAGCCTGGCTTCCACCTCGATGGAGCAGGGCCGGCTCGCCGCCTGCCACGCCTTCGGCGTCCAGGCCTTCGAGCCGCCGCGCTTCTTTCCCTACGGGATCTACTCGGTGCCGGAGATCTCCACGATCGGCCTGAGCGAGGAGCAGGTCCGCCAGAAGAACATCCCCTATGAATGCGGCATCGCCCGGTTCCGCGAGACCTCGCGCGGCCAAATCATGGGGCTGAACTCGGGCATGATGAAGCTGATCTTCGGCCAGGAGGGCCGCCGCCTGCTGGGCTGCCACATCGTGGGCGAGGGCGCGACCGAGCTTGTCCATATCGGCCAGGCGGTCATCAACCTGGGCGGCACGCTCGACTACTTCATCGAGAACGCCTTCAACTATCCGACCCTGGCCGAGGCCTACAAGATCGCCGCCCTGGACGCCTGGAACAGGATGCAGCACGGCTGACGGCCAGGCAGGGGAGGGGAGGCCCGCCCCTTTACCTGGAGCCTTCCGTGAACCAACTGCTCCCGACAATGCCCTGGTCGAACGTGAAGGAGATGGTTGTTGGAACAGCGGGAACTCGGCAAGTCGGGCCTGAAGATCGCGCCGCTCGTGTTCGGCACCAACGTGCTGGGCTGGACGGTGGACGAGCGGACCTCGTTCGATCTGCTCGACCGGTTCGTCGATGCCGGCCTGAACGCGATCGACACTGCCGATGTCTATTCGGTCTGGGCTGACGGTCACCAGGGCGGCGAGTCCGAAGCCATTATTGGCAAGTGGATGAAGGCGCGCGGCAACCGGGACCGCATCATGCTGGCCACCAAGGTCGGCATGGACATGGGTGGTGGGCGTACCGGGCTGAAGGCCTCCTACATCGCCGAGGAGGTCGAGACCTCGCTGCGCCGGCTGCAGACCGACTATATCGACCTCTACTTCGCCCACCAGGACGATCTGGAGGTGCCGCTGGAGGAGACCCTGGACGCGTTCGCCCGGCTGGTGGAGCAGGGCAAGGTGCGGGTGATCGGTGCCTCCAACTACGAGGCGCCGCGCCTGTCCGAGGCCCTGGCAGTCTCGGCCGACAAGGGCCTGCCGCGCTACGACGTCCTCCAGCCGCACTACAATCTTTACGACCGGATGGCCTACGAGGTGGCGCTCGAGGAGGTCGCGGTCGAGCACGGCCTGGGCGTGGTCACCTACTTCTCCCTGGCCAAGGGGTTCCTGACCGGCAAGTACCGCAGCGAGGCCGACCTCTCCCAGAGCGTGCGCGGCAGTGGCATGGCCGCCAACCTGGAGGCCCGCGGCCAGCGGATCCTGGCGGTCCTGGACGAGGTCGCCGCCGAGACTCGATCCAGCCCGGCCCAGGTGTCCCTGGCCTGGCTGATGGCGCGCCCGTCCGTGACCGCGCCGATCGCCAGCGCCACCAGCATCGCCCAGATCGACGAGCTGATCGGCGCGGTCGAGCTGAAGCTCGGCGCGGACGCAATCGAACGGCTGGACCATGCCAGCATGCCGAAGCTTTTGGAGGAGTCCGAGAAGATCCTGGTCAACGAATGACGGCCGGCCCTTCCCCTGGCTCAGGGGAAGGGCCCTTGCTCAGAACGCGGCCTTGGTGCCCTCGACGGTCAGGCGGATCAGCAGGTCGACCACGTCCCGGCCGGCCTGCTCCTCGCTCACCTCGGCCTCGCGGGCGGCCCTCCAGGCCGCCAGCTGCGCATCGGCGCTGGTGCCGCGGGCGACGATGTCCTTGGCCTTGTGCAGTTCCTCGCCGCAGCCCAGCGCCTCGGCGTCCTCCTGCAGCTCGTCGACCAGTTCCTCGACCAGCTGCCGGACCGGGATCAGGCGCTCCCGCTTCAGGCAGGCCAGCTCCGCCTCGACCCCGCCAAGCTGCGCGCGCCACTTGTTCTCCTCGGTGACGAGCTTCTGGAACCGGTGCGGCGCCGGGTCCTCGGTGCGCGCGAACAGCGACAGCAGCGACTGGTAGATCGCCGCCAGGGTCACCGTGTCCTCCAGGCGGGTGCAGATCTCGGCGGTCCGCAGCTCCAGGGTCGGCTGGCGCAGGCTCGGCCGGGCGTCCCACCAGATCTTGGAGGAGTCGGTGCAAAGGCCGGACTTCGCGAACAGGTCGGTGAACGCCTTCCATTCCGCCCAGTCCGCCATGACCTGCGGAATGCCGGTGCGCGGGAACTCGCCAAAGATGGTTGGCCGGAACGCCTTCATCCCGGTGGCATGGCCCTGCCAGAACGGCGAGGAGGTCGAGAGCGCCAGGAACAGCGGCAGGTAGGGCACCAGCCGGTTCATCACCGTGATCCGCCGGTCCTTGTCGTCGATGCCGCCATGGACATGCATGCCGCACACCACGGCGCGGCGGGCGACGAACCGGTAGTCCTGGGCGATCTTGCGGTAGCGCGCACCCTTGCTGGTGCGCTGCGCGTCCCACATCGAGAAGGGATGGGTGGAGCTGGCGACCAGCGCCATGTCGTGCTCGCGGGCGATCGTGGCGAGCGTGCCGCGCAGCTTCGCCAGTTCCTTGCGCGCGGCGCCGACCGTCTTGCACACCCCGGTCGCGATCTCGATCTGCGACTGGAGCAGCTCCGAGGTGACGACCTCGCCCAGGGCCTTGCGGGAGGCGTTGAAGAAGGCGTCGTTGTGCCTGGCCACCAGCTCCCGGGTCTCCAGGTCGACCAGGAGATATTCTTCCTCGATCCCGATCGTATGCCGGACCGGCTTGGTATTCATCGTCGCTCGCACTCTATCGCAAGGGCCGGGCAAGACGCTGCCCCGCGTGCCTGCCGAACCGGACCAGGAGATCGACGGTTCCGTGGCGGGTCGCGGCGGGTCATCCCTGACGCTGCCGCTCCAGCTCCTCGCCAGCCCGCGCATGCTGGCCCTCGAGCGGAGCGTCGTCTTCCGGCTCCGCTTCCGGATCGTAGGACGCGATCTCGGAGAACGCGAACAGCAGCAGCACCACGCCGAACACGATCTCGGCGAGCACCAGGAAGCGGGCAAGCGCGTTGACCGGCGTGATGTCGCCATAGCCAATCGTGCTTAGGGTCACGAACGAGAAATAGACCGCGTCGGGCAGGGTCAGGCGGGTCTCGGCCCCGGCCACCGAGAAGGCCGGCCTCGCGGCATGATGATCGACCAGCGCATAGAGCGTGGCGAACACGGCCCCGATCATGAGGAACACGATCAGGAACGAGAAGATCGGCACGATCCTGGTGCGCATCCGGACCAGGAACAGCCGGAACAGCCGTCCGGTCTCGTCAAGCAGGCAGGCGATGTCCGGAGCGAACCAGACCGTGGTCGCCGCGATCGCCGCCATCGCCCACAGGAGCGAGACGGTCGCGGAACTGGCGTCCTCTTCCACCGGCCCCGTGGCCGCGGCGACCGCTCCGATCGAGAAGCAGGCAGCCAGCCAGCCGATCCCGCGCAGCAGGATCCGCTGCCGGAGCCGGCGCTGCCGCCGAAGCAGCCGCGCCCGGATGACCTGGCGCTTCCAGGCAACCCCGGCGACCAGGCCCAGCAGCGGCAGCACGAAGCCCACCGCTTCGGCGGCCCAGCTGGCGCCGCGGAACACCCCGATCGAGGCGCAGGTGAACGCCGCGGTATAGATCGCGATGCAGGTGGCGAGCGTCGCGCTGACGGTCGCCGCATGGGGAAGCAGGCGCGCCACCGTGAGCACGGTGGCGCTGACGCTCAGGATCATCATCAGCACGAACAGCGGCCGGTGAGCTCCGACCGCGGCCGACACCAGCAGGATCATCAGGATCGCCACCGACATCCCGCCCGCCAGGGAGCGCTGCCCGGGACGGACGCTCACGTGGACCACCCGGTCGCTGCGGCGAGCCGGGCCTGGGAGGCTGTGGACCAGTGCCAGCGAGGATCATAGGTCCCTTCATGCGCCGGGAGATGGGAGTCCAGCACTACCCATGGCTGCCGGCTCGCCGTGTAGCAGTGCAGGGCCGGAACCAGGGCGTCCGGGCGGTCCAGCGTGCCGACGAAGACGAAGGCGATCGCCTCGCCGAACGCTGCATGGTTGCTCCAGAGCGCCGTGGCGCAGCGCGGGCAGCGGTGCAGCTTCTTGCCGGCGGGCAGGGCGGAGGGCGTGGTCACCACCGTCGGCGCCACCCCCCACAGGGTCAGGCGCCGGGTCTCGATGATCGTGTTCACCGCGAAGGCCGAGCCGCTGACTTGCTGGCAATGGCGGCAGTGGCAGCAATGGGTGAAGATGGGCGCAGCCTCCATGCGGTATCGGACAGCGCCACAGGCACAGCCGCCTTCGAGATTGCCGGTCATCCACAAGATCCGCGAACGTGCGTCATCTGGCCTTCACCTGAACAGGACCGGATTGGCGGCGCGCCGGCACCAAGCGTCGTCGCCGCTCCCCCTCCTGTCAACTTGGCCGCTGCCTTCGCACCAGGCGCAGGAGGCTACGCCCGTCCTCGGCCGAGGGCAGCAGCAGGTCGCGCAGCTTCGTGCCGAAGATCCGGTGCCAGGCGAACAGCACCGCCGCCGCCACCACCGCCTGGCCGATCGTGTAGCCGATCGCGGCCCCGGGCACGCCCAGGCGCGGCGTCAGCCACCACACCAGCAGCCCGTGGATCAGGCTGCCCGGGCCGAAGATCAGGAGCCCGAGCCGGGCCTGACCGCGGGCGGACAGGCCCGGGAACAGCATGCTGGCCTGCGCGCCCAATACCGCTCCCGGCAGCATCAGGCGCAGGGCATCGGCCTGGCCGACATAGGCCTCGCCCAGCACCAGGCCCAGGAGCCAGGGCGCCGCCAGGCCCACCACCACCGCGAACCCGGCCATGCTGATCGTGAGCAGCCGCACCAGCCGGATCGTGTCGGCGGCGCCCCGGCCACTCTTGTCCTGCTGGACGCCGTGGGCGAACACGGCGACCCCCACGGCGGTCGCCAGTTCCGCCAGGATCTCGGTCATCCGCAGCGTGCCGACATAGCGGCCGACCAGGTCCGGCTGGTCGACCGCGGTGATCGCCCAGATCCCAACCCGGCTGAACAGGATCACCCCGATGATCCCGGCCAGGAACGGCAGCCCGCCCAGCACCAGCTCGCGGCACAGGGCCAGGGAGGGCAGGGGCAGCGGGCGCAGCCGCACCAGGAGCTGGCCGACCAGCACCAGGGCGCCCGTCCACTGCGCGGCCACCAGGATCAGGAGCGCCGTTTCCAGATCAAGCATGTTCTGGAAGAAGGCCGGCACGGTCAGCAGCAGCAGGACGGCGCGCACCGCCAGCTCGCCGACATTGAGCTCGGCCACCCGCTTCAGTCCCAGGAGCGGTCCCTGCAGCGTGCGCATCACCACCTGGGGCGGCGTCACCATTGCGGCGCTCAGCAGGAGCTGGTGGCTGAGGTCGTAGCCGGCCATCGCGCAGGCCTGCCAGGTCGCCATAGCCCCCAGCGGCGCGGCCATCGCCAGGAACGCCATGGCCGTGGTCGCGACCGCGCCGGCCGGCACCCCGCGCTGGCCGATCGCGTAGGCGCCGGCCTGGCGCAGTCCCAGGTCGAGCGCTACCGAGAGGATCAGCGTGGTGGCCACCAGGAAGCCGTAGAATCCGAAATCGGCGATCGGCAGCGCCCGGGCCAGGAGCGCCAGGGCCACGACGTTGGCGCCGCGCATCAGCAGACGGCTGGCCAGCACCCAGGCAGTATCGAGAACGAGGCGGCGCAAGCGGGTGATCCGTGTCCGGGGTGGAACTCGCCGTCGGTTTGGGGCTGGACGGACGTCCTGCCAAGCGGCATCGCCTTGCGACGCCCTGGAGATCCAACGGGAGACGGTGATGGACCAGCGAGTAACCGAAGCGTTCGATGCGCTGCGGGCGCATGCGGCAGGGGTGAAGAAGCAGCACCTGCGGACGATGTTCGAGCAGGACCACGACCGGTTCCCGCGCTTCACCGCGGAAGCCTGCGGGATCCTGATGGACTACTCCAAGTCCCGGATCACCTCGGACACGGTGAAGCTCCTGGAGAAGCTGGCCGCCGCCGCCGGGATCGAGGCGCGCCGCGACGCGATGTTCGAAGGCGAGAAGATCAACACGACCGAGGACCGCGCGGTCCTGCACACCGCCCTGCGCAACCGGTCGAACAGCCCGGTCGAGGTCGACGGCCAGGACGTGATGCCGGACGTGAACGGCGTGCTGGCGGCGATGGAGAAGTTCACCGACGCGGTGCGCGACGGCAGCCGGACCGGCTCCACCGGCAAGCGCATCACCGACGTCGTCAACATCGGCATCGGCGGCTCGGACCTGGGGCCCCGCATGGTGGTCCGGGCGCTGTCGCCTGACGCCTCGCCGGAGCTGCGCGTCCATTTCGTCGCCAATGTCGACCCGGCCGACATGCACGACACCCTGCAGGCGCTGGATCCGGCCACGACCATGTTCGTGATCGCGTCCAAGACCTTCACCACCATGGAGACCATGACCAATGCCCGGGCGGCGCGCGCCTGGGTGGCGGACGCGCTGGGCGAGGCCTCGGTGGGCGCCCATTTCGTGGCGGTTTCCACCAACGCCAAGGAAGTCAGCGCGTTCGGGATCTCCACCGACGAGATGTTCGGCTTCTGGGACTGGGTGGGCGGACGTTATTCGCTCTGGTCGGCGATCGGCCTGCCGATCGCGCTCTCGGTGGGCTTTGCCACCTTCAAGGAGTTGCTGGACGGCGCCCACCAGATGGACCGCCACTTCCAGACAGCCCCTATCGGCCAGAACCTGCCGATGCTCTTGGGTCTGCTGCGGGTCTGGGAAATCGACGCGATGGGCAGCAGCTCGATCGCCCTGCTTCCCTACGACCAGCGCCTGGAGCTGTTCACCCCGCATCTCCAGCAGGTCGACATGGAGAGCAACGGCAAGGGCGTGATGCTGGACGGCTCGCCGGTCGTGTTCGGCTCCGGGCCGGTGATCTGGGGCTCGCCTGGCACCAACGGCCAGCATGCCTTCCACCAGCTCCTCCACCAGGGCAACCGCATCATCCCCTGCGAGTTCCTGCTGGCCAAGACCAGCCGGAGCCCGATCGGCGACGGCCACCAGAAGCTGATCGCCAACTGCCTGGCCCAGTCCGAAGCGCTGATGCGCGGCAAGACCGAGGACGAGGTGCGCGCCGAGCTCACCCGCCAGGGCATGTCCGGCGAGGCCCTGGAGGCGCTGGTCCCGCACAAACTGTTCACCGGCAACCGCCCCTCCATCACCTTCCTCTACGAGAAGCTCGACGCCCGGACCCTGGGCGCGGTGATCGCCCTCTACGAGCACGCGATCTTCGTGCAGGGGACCTGCTGGGACGTGAACAGCTTCGACCAGTGGGGCGTGGAGCTGGGCAAGCAGCTGGCCCTGCCGATCCTGGAGGAGCTGACCGGCGGCAAGAGCGGCAGCCATGACGCCTCCACCGCCGGGCTGCTGGCGCGCGTGAAGAACTGAGCGGCAAGGACGCCTTCGGCCCTGCCCGGAGGCGTCCTTGCCAGACCATCGGTTCATCCCCGCGCCGACTGTATATTCGGCGCGGCTTGCATTGTGTCCCGGTCCCGGGGTTGCTCGCCAAGAAAAGCCGCCAAACCGGATCGCCCCGCCGATGCGCCTCCTGCTCCTGCTGCTCGGGACCGAGTACCTGCGTACCCGATGGCTGGCCTTCGCCCTGCTGGGTGCGGTCTGGATCCTGGCCGGCGTCGTGATCGTCCTGGATGCGCTGGACGGGGTACAGTACTTCCCGCTGAGGCTGTTCGGCTGGCTGCTGGTCGTCGAGGCCGGCATCGGCCTGGCGATCGCCCTGGCTGGCATCGCCCTGCGTCCGGTACTGCGCGGCGCGTGGGCGGCGCTGACGCTGCTGACCGGCCTCCTGCTGGTCCTGCCGTTCCAGGTCGACCACCTGGTGCTCGCCCTCCTGTTCGGGCTGACCTTCGCCGCCGACGGTCTGTTCCGGATTGCCGCCGCCTGGATGGTGCGCTTCCCAGGCTGGCGTACCGCGCTCGCCGGCGGCGCGCTGGAGATCCTGTTCGCGGCCTCGGTGATGCAGCCTTGGCCCAGCCGCTATCTCGGCACCGTGCCTATCTGCCTGGCGCTCGTGCTGGCGCTCTCGGGCTGGACCCTGGCCAGGGTCGGCTGGCGCCTGCGCCGGCTGCGCCCCCAGGCATCGCTGGGCCTGCTCTATGCCCGCGGCCATTTCCTGCGCGAGGGCCAGCTCGCGGAAGGTGCCGACCTGCCGGTGTCATCCGACGGCGCGGAGCTGACCGTCCATGTCTGGACGGCACTTGGCACCGCGTCCGACCCGCGGCACCGTCCGCTGATCGATCGCTACATCGCCGCCGTCGACCACAAGGGCGTGGTGTCCACCGGCCACTCGGCCCTGGATCTGCCCCCGGACCTCTATGTCAGCCACTACCCCGCCATCGAGATCGACCACGCCCCGGACGACTTCGCCCGCCTGCTGCGCGCCACCGCCGAGAACGACGTACCCGGCCGCTTCCTTCCCTCCTACACACAGGAAGCGGCGGACTGGTGCCCCTCCACCGAGCAAGTGCGCTTTTGCCGCTTCGACGCCGGTCGGCTCCGGCGGTTCTGGGAGGTCTATCGCCGGGATGCGACCTACAACCTGACCAACCGCAACTGCTCGAGCGCCGTCGCCCACGCCCTGGAGATCGCGCTGGAGGGAACGCTCGGCCGGCCTGACCGGGGGCTGCGCCATGCCGTGCGGGTCCTGATGAGCACGGAGTTCTGGGCCGCCTCCATCCTGCGCCAGCATGCCGAGTCCATGGCCTGGACGCCTGGCCTGGTGCTCGACTACGCCCGCAACCTCCAGGCTTTGGAGAACCCGCCCCGCCTGTCGGCCCATGCCGTGTGGCGGATGCTGCGGCACCCGTGGCGCCGCGGCCGGGCGTTGCGGCGCCACCAGCGCCCGCGCTCGGTGACGGCCCTGTGAACGAGGCAGGGTCGTCCCCGGAAGCCTCGCGCTCCACGATGCTGTCCTGCGCGATCGTGATCCTCACCGCCTCGATCTTCGGGCTGACCTACGGCCTGACCGCGCCGCTGATCGCCGTGGACCTGGCGGCGGATGGCCATGGCGAGCTGGTGATCGGCCTGAACGCCGCCATGCACGCGCTGGGGGTCCTGCTGGTGGCCCCGGCCATGCCGCTGCTCACCCGCCGGCTCGGCGCCCGCCGGCTCGTCCTGCTGGCCCTCCTTGCCAGCGGCGTGCTGCTTGCCCTGTTCCCATGGATGCCCACGGTCTGGCTCTGGTTCCCGCTCCGCCTGGGCCTGGGGATCGCCGCCGAGATCCTGTTCGTGCTGACCGAGACCTGGGCCAATGCGCTGAGCCCCGAACGGATGCGCGGTCGGATCATGGCCGCGTACACGGCGTCCCTTTCTTTGGGCTTTGCCGGCGGCCCGGCCATCCTCGCCGGCATCGGCACCGGCCAGGAGGCCTATCTGGTCGGTGCGCTCATCGCGCTTGCCGCCCTGGTCCCGGTCTTGCTCCCGATCGCCCACGCCCCGCCGCCGATCGAGGACAAGCCACGCCACCCGCTGCGATTCGTGCGCATCGCCCCGCTCGCCATCGGCGCCACCTTCCTCAATGCCGCCGTGGAAACCGCCGGCCTGTCCTTCATCGCGCTCTATGCCGGCGCCATGGGCTGGCCGGAACAGGATGGGCTTCGCCTGGTCACCACGCTGATGGTCGGCGCCATCGTGCTGCAGCTTCCGATCGGCTTCCTGCTCGACCGCTGCGACCGCCGGCGCATGGCGACGGTCCTGGCCGTGCTGGCGACGCTCGGCGCGTTCCTGTGGCCCTGGACGCTGGCCACGCCCGTGCTGGCCTATGGCTTCGTCTTCGTCTGGGGCGGGCTGTTCGTGGGGATCTACACGGTGATGCTGATCGTGGTCGGCAGCCGCTTCTCCGGCAGCGACCTGGTCGGCATCTATGCGGTGATGAGCCTGGCCTGGGGCGGCGGGGCGCTGGTCGGGCCGGCGCTGGCAGGATTGGCCATGAGCGCCAGCCCGGCCTTGGGCCTGCCGTTCGCGATCGGGCTGGGCTGCGGGCTGTTCGCCCTGGCGGCCTGGCGGAGCCGGGGGACCTGAACCATCCCCCGGACCGGCCCGGCCGTCAGCCCCGCCGGTTGCGCACCATGAAGGCGTCGTAGCCGAACTCGGTCACCTGCCACCACAGGTACTGGTCGTCCCGGAACGCGACCAGGTGGTCGTAGACCTTCTTGAACTCCGGGTTGCTCTCGGAGATCTCGGCATAGAGCTTGTTCGCCTCTTCCCAGGCGGCCTGCATGACGTCCTGGGGGAAGGGGCGCAGCACGGTGCCGGCGGCGATCAGCCGCTTCAGCGCCGCCGGGTTCTCGGCATCGTATTTCGAGCTCATCCAGCCATTGGCGTACGCCGAGGCATAGGTCAGGATCGCCCGGTACTGCTCGGGCAGTTCCCGCCACTTGTCCAGGTTGACCATGGTGCAGATCAGCGGGCCGCCTTCCCACCAGCCAGGGTAGTAGTAGTACTTGGCGACCTTGTAGAGGCTGAGCTTCTCGTCGTCGTAGGGGCCCACGAACTCGGCGGCGTCGATGGTGCCGCGCTCCAGCGCCGGGTAGATGTCGCCCGGTGCGATCTGCTGCGGCACGGCGCCCAGCCGCTCCCAGATCTGGCCGGCCATGCCCGGGATCCGGAACTTCAGGCCCTTCAGGTCGGCCAGCGAGTTGATCTCCTTGCGGAACCAGCCGCCCATCTGGCAGCCGGAATTGCCGCCAGGCATCGCGTGGACGCCGTACTTCTCCATGAAGCTCTGGAGCAGTTCCATACCGCCGCCCTGGTAGAGCCAGGCGTTCTGCATCCGGGTGTTCAGGCCGAAGGGCAGGTTGGTGAACAGGGTGAAGGTCGGGTCCTTGCCGGAATAGAAGTAGCTGGGCCCGTGGCCGATCTCGACCGTGCCGTTCTGCGCGGCATCCAGCACCTGCAGGCCCGGCACGATCTCGCCGGCTGCGAACACGTCGATGCGGAAGCGGCCC
This sequence comes from Geminicoccus roseus DSM 18922, assembly GCF_000427665.1. NCBI lineage: Bacteria > Pseudomonadati > Pseudomonadota > Alphaproteobacteria > Geminicoccales > Geminicoccaceae > Geminicoccus > Geminicoccus roseus. The sequence goes on along the minus strand of NZ_ATYL01000003.1, from coordinate 22,030 downwards.
TCGCTGAGCTCCGAAACCGCCTCGGCGAACCGGCTCGCGGTGCCGAACAGCGTGTCCAGGCCCTTGGGAAAGCTGGACACCAGCCGCCAGTGCAGCTCCGGCATCTCCTGCGCCGAAGCCGGCTTCGGCGGCAGCGCCAGACCTAGTCCTGCCGCTGTCCCGGCCACGCCGGAAACGAGGTTGCGCCGCCCGATCATCTGCCACCTTCCATTTTTGGCCCGGCCGGACCCTACACGGGGAAGGGCGGGCCGTCAGCGGGCGCGCGGGTCGATCTGGCCGATCGACGGCGAGGTCGCCGGCAGGTTGACGAATCCGGGCCGTTCCTCCGGCGGCACCGCCGCCCTTCTGGTCATCCGCCAGAGCACGAAGCCCGCTACTCCGCCGGTAACCCCGCCACAGAACAGGAACAGCCCGGAGGGGCCGGTAATCTCCATGAGCTTGGCCGCGATCAGCGGCCCGCTCGCGGCACCGACCGCCCAGATGAACAGCATGCCGGACGCGAGCCTGGTCATCCCGCCCGGCTGGACCTGGTCGGCGGCATGGGCGGCGCAGATCCCGTAGAAGCTCAAGGCCACCCCGCCCAGCAGCAGGAACAGGACGAGCAGGGCCGGCTGCCCTGTGGGCGGGAAGGCGGCCAGGATGCCCGAGAAGCCGGCGACGCCCGCCAGGCAGGCGACGATCACCCAGCGCCGGTCGATCCGGTCCGACAGTCGGCCCAGCGGCCACTGCACCAGCAGCGACCCTGCCTGCATTGCCGAAAGCAGGATCACCGGCAGGCTCACCCCGATGCCGATCTGGTCGCCCCAGACCGGCAGGAGGGCCGGCACCGCGCCGTTGATCAGCCCGGCCCCCATCACCCCCACCACCGCTGCCGGCGCGGTCCGCCAGAGCTCCGCCAGCCGGAAGCCGAACTCGGTCGGCATCGGCGGCTCGCTGGTGCGGGTGAGGGTCACCGGGATCAGGGCTGCGATGAATCCCGCCACCGCAAGGCCGATCCAGACCGGTGCGGTCGGCACGCCAAGGGCGAACGAGGTCTGCGCCAGCACGACCGCGGCCTTGATCGTGACCAAGTAGAACGCGATCACCCCCCCGCGGGCATCCTTGGGCGTGGCGGCGGCGAGCCAAGCCTCGACGATCACGAACAGCCCCGCCAGCACAACGCCCATCAGGAAGCGCAGCAGCGTCCACAGCCAGGGCGACAGTGTCGCGGCGAAGGCCATCGCCACCAGGGCGCAGGCGGCGGCAAGCGCCGCGAACGCGCGGATATGGCCGACCCGGCGCACCAGGTGCGGGCCCAGGGCGCAGCCGAACAGGAAGCCGGTGCCGTAGGCGGTGCCGATCAGCCCGACCACCACCGGCGAGGCCTCGGCCAAGGTGAGCCGCACCGGCAGCAGGATGGCGAAAAGGGCGTTGGCGAACTGCAGGAGGGCCGCGCCGATGACGACCGCGATGACCGCAGTGTAGGGACCCATCCTCGATCGTTCCGGTCCGCTGTGAAGCTTTCCAGCCGTGCAGGCCGGCTCGCGCTGGACCTTGCATCAACCAGCCGCCGGTTTCGATCCCTTTTCCCGGAACATCGCGATCAGGATGGCGCCACGGAGGCGAGGCGCCGCGTGCGGGCAAACGCCTCCGTGGCCCGCGTCATTCCCGCTCAGTAGCCGTAGAACTCGTCGATGCGCCGGCCGTAGTCCCGGTCCATCCAGTGGCCCTGGTCCTGGTCCGCGGAATAGCTCGGAGCACCCTCCAGCCGGTTCTTGTCGATGTCGATCACATAGCCGCCGCTGATCCGGTCATAGGTCAGGGCGCGCCACGGCAGCGGGTGGTAGGTGCTGCCGATGCCGAGGAACCCGCCGAACGACAGGACCGCGTAGGCGACCTGGCCGCTGGTCTTGTCGATCATCAGGTTGTGGATGGTGCCGAGATGGTCGCCGGCACGGTTGTAGACCTCCGTGCCTTCGACCTTGTCGGAGGCGATGAGCGTGCTCGTCTCGTTGGCTTCGACACTGCCCTGGAGATCGCTCGAGGTCGCAGACATGGCTGCTTCTCCGGTGTTCGGTTCCTTGCTGGAACGAACATCGGGAGGATGGGCCGGTTCCGCCCGGGGCAGGGGAGTGGCGGCTCCGCCCCATTCGCTTCACGCAACCGCCGCAGCACCCTCGGGTCAGCGCGCCGACCAGGCTCGCGGGGCGCCGGTGTCGACATGGACGAAATGCGAGACCGGGTAGTAGCCGACCCCGCCCTTGTTCAGCGCGAGCGCGGCGTTGCGGATCTGCCGGGGAGTGCGGCCGGAGATCCGCAGGTCGACCGCCTGGCCCTTCATGTGGAAGCTGTTCTTGGCGACCCCGCGGCTCTTGCGCCGGAGCATCGCGTTGGTCTCGGGCGTACGGTAGCCGGACAGGACGTCGATGGACGCGTTGGTCTCGAGCTTGCGGTGCAGCTCCCAGAGCAGGTCCAGCAGGTCGGTGTCGATATGCTTGACCTCGTCGGTCCGCCAGTCGCGCATCACCAGGTCGATGCGGCGCAGGTTTTCCGGGATGAGGCGACCGTCCGCCTTGTAGACCACCTTCAGCCGTTCGCCGGTATGCTGGTGGGACAGGGACAGGACGCGTTCCACGCCCTTGGCCTTGCTGTTGGCGATCGCGGGGGCGGGGAAGGCTGCGGCGATGACCGGGGCGGCGGCGAAGGTGCACAGCCAGGAACGGCGCGTCAGCCTGGGGAGCGGCGCGGAGTCGAGCAAGGGGATCCCCCGTTGAGGCAGTAGGGCAAGCGGCCAGGGCTGCCGACGGTCGCGGCGGTTCTACCCTCGATGGCCGTACCTTCACCTAGAGTTTACTCTTGGCACGGGCAACCGGGCAATTGCGCCACATGGACTGTGGCAGTTCCGCACGATCAGCCGGCCGACCTTCGCCTCAACCCGAGCCATGCAAGCCCGCTGGCGGCCGCGGCATAGGCTGCGCAGCCAAGGAAGATGCTGGCAAAGCCGGTGCCGTGGTCCAGGAGGAGGCCGAACACGCCTGGCGCCGCCGCGGCCGACATGATCGTCGCCGAGGTCACCAGGGCCCGGACGCTGCCGAGGTCGCCAAGCCCGTAGAGCTCCGCCAGGGTCGAGGTGCTGACCGTGGCGAAGGCGCCTTGGGTGAGGGCTGCCAGCGCCATGAACAGGAAGATCGCCTGCGGCTCCTGGCCCGCCGCCAGCACCAGGCAGGCTGCCGCCTGCGGCAGCACCAGGACCGGCAGGAGGCGGCCGGCGCCGATCCGGTCCACCGCGACGCCGCCGCTCAGCGAGGAAAGGATCGAGGTCGAGGCGAACACCACGAAGGCGGCGGCGAACTGGGCGAGGCTCCAGCCCTTCGCGTCGACCAGCGCCACCTGGTGGAAGAAGATCCCGGTCGAGATGAAGGGCGGGGCCAGCAGAACCGGCAGGATCATCAGGAAGCGGCGGTCGCGCAGGAGCCAGAGCGCCGGGCGGGCCATGCCTCTCCCCCCGCCGCCGTCGCCGCGGCCAGCCGGGACCAGGGCCAGCAGCAGCGGGATCATCAGGATCACGAGCAGGCTGGCCGCGGCCAGCCAGACCGCGCGCCAGCCGATCCAGCCCTGCAGGTTCACCGCGAGCGTGGGCAGGACCGCCTCGCCGACGCTGAATCCTAAGGCTGCCAGGGCGATGCCGCGGCCGCGGAACGCACCCAGGTGCCGCGCGACCATGGTCATCGCCGCATGGCTCATCAGCCCCTGCCCGAACAGGCGCAGGCCGAACAATGCCACCGCCAGCACCACCGGGTGCGGTGCTGCCGCCAGGGTGGCGCAGGCCAGCGCCAGCCCGGCCACCGCCCCGATGCAGAAGCGCCGCAGGTCGATCCGGTCGATCTGCGCGCCCAGCCACAGCATCAGGAACCCGCTCAGCAGGTTCACCCCGGAATAAAGCGTCCCGTAGCCGCCATGGCTGAGATTGCCGATCGCCGCGATGTCCTGGGCGAACAGGGCGATGAAGAAGGTCTGCCCAAAGCTCGAGAAGAAGCAGAGCCCGAACCCGGCAGCGAGCCAGGTGAGGTTCGATCGCGCCGAGTGGGCGGCCGATCGGGGCGGGGCGGAGGACATGGACGGTTCCGAGACTGCGGAGCGGGCGCCGTTGCCGGGCACCCATCGCGCGTTCGCCGGCACCTGTCCATGTCTGCGGTCCCCGGGGCCCTCGTTCTTCGGGCGGGAGGAGGCCCGGCTCAGGAGGCCTGCGGCGAACCGGCTTCCTCGGGCGTCAGCGCACGCAGGGCCAGCGCATGGATCCGCTCCTCCATCAGCGGAGCCAGCAGGGCGTTGACCGCCCGGTGGCGGGCGATCCGGCTCTGGCCGCGGAAGCTCGCCGAGACGATCATCACGTCGAAATGGGTCTCGCCTCCTTCCCGCCATCCCCCATGGCCGCGGTGGTCGGCGGAACGGTCGTCCACCTGCAGCGCCAGCGGTTCCAGGGGCGCCAGGGCGGCGCGGATCCGGTCGGTCATCCTCATCTCAGCGTCTCCTCGCTTTCCCGCGCACCTGCCGCGCCACCGCGCCGCTGGCAAGCGCCGCCTTGCCGCCCTGCGCGATCTGCCCAGGCCGCAACAAACGTCATGGGCGCAAACCGATCGTTAACCTTTACGACCTAGAGTAGCGTCCAGACGCAACCGGTAAGGCTGGTGCGTTGCCTCGCATCCACACCGGAGACGATGATGAAGGGGAAGGTCAACGGGCTTTCCGCGCCAGGCAGCGGCCGCGCACGGGCCCAGGACATCGACCGTTTCGTGGGCAACCGCATGCGCGCCCGCCGGACGATGCTGGGGCTCACCCAGCAGCAGATGGCCGACATCATCGGCGTGACCTACCAGCAGGCCCACAAATACGAGAAGGGGGTCAACCGGATCGCCGCCGGCCGGCTGTTCCAGATCGCGCAGGCCCTGGGCGTGGATGTCGGGTTCTTCTTCGAGGGGATGAGCGGCATCGCCGAGGTCAGCCCGTCCCCGCAGCAGCGCATGCTGCTGGAGCTGGCGCGAAACTTCATCGCCATGCCCAACCGCCGCCACCAGGAAGCCCTGTGCACCCTGGCCCGGGCGCTCGCCGAGAACGACGACAACTAGGCGGAGGGGGCGGATCAGGCAGTCCGCCCACCCGGCAGGTCGATTCTCGAGAAGCCAGGCGCACGGCATCCGCCGGCCCGAGGGATGCAGGGTGATCGGCGGCTTCACGCCCACGCGCCGCGGCTTGTCCCGTCCTCGCGCGGCCGGGCGCGCTCGCCCGCTTCTGGGGCTGACGAAGGGCGAGAGGCCGCTGGCCATCTCCGGACAGTCTTCTGACGCCGGCCCCACGCGGCGGCAGAAGACTGTCCGGCCAGCGAACGGGTCATCCCGGAGCCAACGGCCCCTGCTGCACAACTCCGGAAATCGTTGCCAGCAGCCAGGCGGCGTGGATATTTCACTTCGATCGAGCGACGGAAGCAGTACGCGGCGTCTTCCGATCCTGCGAAATCCGATCCTGCGAATCGGGGAGGTGGCGCCGAATCGGATGGTCGATTGCTTCGCCGGTGCTGACTGCGCCACAAGGATGTCCTGCGTCGGCGGTGGCCGCTGCTTGGCTTCATTCCGGAGAAGGCGGGCGGATGGCGACCAGCGCCTCTGACATCGACCGCAAGCTCTGCCTGACCGCTGCGGCGATCGGCGCGATGACCCGCAAGGATCTCGCCTCGGCGTTCCGCAGCGTCAATCCCACAACCTCCTTCGACATCGAGCGTGCCCACAAATGGCTGCAGGGCCGCGCCCGGCCGCGGGAGCGCAGCATCTACGAGGACTGGAGGCAGGTGGCCGGGCTGGAACAGGCCGGCAGCTGGATCGCCGACTGTTCCCTCGAAGCCTTCCTTGATGCGCTATGCCAGCGGCATCGCCAGGACCGGGCGATCCTGCTGCGCCGCGCCGAGGCCTTTCGCGGCCAGCCGGCCCGTCCCCCTGCCGACGGGATGGCGGACCTGCTGGGCGCCTATGTCTGCTACTCCCATGCCTGGTCGCCCTATTTCAGCGGCCGGCTGGTGCGCGGCTTCCTGTCGATCGCGACCGAGCGGGACCAGCTCCTGGCCCGTTATGTCGAGGACCTGCCGACCGGAACGCTCAACGTGCAGGGCAGCGTGACCGACATCCGCCATGCGCTGCATCTGGACCTGCGCGATCCGAACGGCCACGCCCACTTCATGTACTGCCTGTTCCCGCCCTCCGCCCCGGTGAGCGTCCTGGGCGGGCTGATGTGCGGCACCACCATCCTCGGCCCGGAGCCGTGCCCCTCGGTGACCCGGATCCTGATGATCCGCCTGCCAGTCGCGCAGGCCCGGCCGCCGGAGGGGGAGGCTTATCTGCCGGCGGGCGGGTCGATCGCGCGTGACCTAGCGCGCATGGGGGTGCAGCTGGACGACCCGGAGCCGGCCGACCGGCAGCTCGCCGGCTTCCTGGGCAGCCGGACGGCCATGGGCATGGACCAGGTTCCCCAGGCGGCGTTCCGCTCGATTGTCGAGCTGTTCGACCGTGCCTGGATCACCCGGGGCGACCATGCCGGGTAAAGACAACCTCCCAGCGGACCGCACCACCCTGCCCGGGCGCGGGGCCAGCCAGCGACGTCCCCGCCAGCCGACGCTCAGGCGTTGTGGGAACCTCCACCTTCGGCCGTTGGCAAGCCGTTTGCTGCCTCCCTGCCCGCCTCGTCGGAACTAAGGACCCGTTCACCATGGATTCATCGCAGCTCCCTTATGCCAACCTGGTCGACATTGCCGGGCTGATCCGCACCAAACAGATCTCCCCGGTCGAGGTGACCGCGGCCATGCTGGAGCGCATCGAGGCGCTGCAGCCCAGGCTGCATGCCTACGTGACCGTGACCGCCGACCAGGCGATGGCGCAGGCCAAGGCCGCCGAGGCCGAGATCATGAGCGGCCGCTATCGCGGGCCGCTGCACGGCGTGCCGATCGGCCTGAAGGACCTCTGCTTCACCAAGGGCGTGAAGACCACCGGCGGCATGGCGATCTATGCCGACTACGTACCCGACGAAGACGGCACCGTGCCGGCGCGCCTGACCGCCGCCGGTGCGGTCACCCTCGGCAAGCTGAAGATGACCGAGGGCGCCTATGCCGAGCATCATCCCACGGTGCAGGCGCCGCTCAATCCCTGGAACCCGGCGCACTGGGCAGGCTCGTCCTCCTCGGGCTCGGGCGTCGCGACCGCCGCCGGCCTCTGCTACGGCTCGATCGGCTCGGATACCGGCGGCTCGATCCGCTTCCCGTCGCTGATGAACAACGTCACCGGCCTGAAGCCGACCTGGGGCCGGGTCAGCCGCCACGGCTCGTTCGTCCTGTCCGACACGCTGGACCATCTGGGCCCGATGACCCGGTGCGCCGCCGATGCTGCGGTGATGCTGCACGCGATCGCGGGCGAGGATGACCGCGACCCGACCACGCTGCTGGCCCCCGTCCCGGACTATCTGGGCGCGGTGCAGGCGGCCGGCGTGTTCGGCGCGCGCGGCCTGCGGATCGGCATCGACCGCGACTACAACACCAAGGACGTCGACCCGAGGGTGGTCGAGCTGACCGAGGCCGCCGCCGCGGTGCTGGCCTCGCTCGGCGCCGAGCTGGTGGAGGTCGAGTTCCCCGACAGCCAGTCGGTGCTGGAAAGCTGGGTGGCGTTCTGCGCCTACGAGACAGCCCATGTCCACCGGGAGACCTACCCCTCCCGCCGGGACGAGTACGGCCCGACCCTGGCCGGCTTCATCGACATCGGGCTGGCGCAGGGACCGCTCGACCTGGCGGCGATGGCGATCGAGCGCGACCGGTTCAAGGGCCGGCTCGCCCGTCTGTTCCGCAAGGTCGACCTGGTCCTGATCCCCGGCCTGTTCCTGCCCGGGCCGTCCCTGGAGCGGCTGGCCCTGGGCGATCCCTCGGAACTGACCCGCCTGCTCAAGTACACGGCACCTTTGGACGTCAGCGGCAGCCCGACCATCACGCTGCCCTGCGGCTTCTCCGACATCGGCGTGCCGGTGGGCTTCCAGCTGGTCGGCCCGCATCTGTCCGAGCAGACCCTGCTGTGCGCCGGCCACGCCTTCCAACAGGCCACGGACTGGCACACCCGCCATCCGGAACTGTGACTTTTCTGGGCATTTTCTTGCCGATTCCTGCATAAGCAATGATGCCCACGCCATCGCACCGCGCGGCCCGAAGCCGTGCATCGGCATGGTGGTGCCGATGCACGGCTTCGGCGGCCTGGTCGCTAACAGCGACACCGCCATGCTGCAGGACCCGCTGCCCGGATCGCCAATTGCGAGCCGATCGACGGGATGGTCGTCGGGCATGGCTTCGACAAGCTGGGGGCCTACCTGCTGCTGACCCAGGCAGGCCGCGTCCGCCTGGGCAACATGGTCGACCCCAAGTACACGCTGGGCGCCCGCATCACGAAGTCGATCATCGGCTGAACCCGCTCCGTTCATCGTGGCGGGTCGGTGCCTGGAGTGGCCGGCTCCCGGTCGGCCATGGCGTCATGCTGGAGAACACCCCGTCGCGGCGGACGAGCCCGTGCATCAGCGCCGCCGCGGCATGCCCAAGGATGGCCGCAAAGAACAGGTAGGCCAGGACCTCATGGGCAGCGCGCAGGTTGGCGTAGAGCATCGGGTCGGCCGGCAGGATCGGCGGCAGGTGCAGCCCCGGCGCCAGCACGATCGGGTAGTCCTGGGCCGACAGCATCCCCCAGCCGACCAGCGGCAGCGCGATCATCAGAGCATAGAGCAGGTAGTGCGACAGCCTCGCCACGGCCCGCTGCACGGCTGGCAGGTCCGCGGGCAGGGGCGGGGCAGGTTGTCCCAGCCGCCAGGCGAGCCGGACCAGCGCCAACACCAGGATGCAGATGCCCAGGGGCCGGTGGATCGCGAGCAGCATGGGATAGCGGGTCGATACGGTGGAGACCATGCCGACGCCGATGAACAGCATGGCGAGGATCAGGACCGCCATCACCCAGTGCAGCAGGCGGGCAGGGGCCGTGAAGCGCGCGCTCATTCGCCCTCTCCAGGGCGTACCGGAGGGGTCCGGACCGCGCTCGGCTGCTTGGGCTCGCCATCCCGACGCCGCACCGATTCCGCATAGACCGCCGAGCGCGCTGCCGGGATCGGGTCGTCCGACGGCTCGATCCCCGACGGGAGCACCAGCGGATCGAAGTTCACGTCCCGGCAGCTGCCGGAATCCTCGCCTTCCACCCGGTCGATCGTCAGTGTGCCGAGATCGATCCGCCGGCGATCGGCGGGCCAGGCGACGGTCGGATCGGCCGTGACGTCGCCTGGCTCCGCCAGCGTCACCACCAGATGCCAGCGCAGCTCCTGCCGATGCACGGCCTGGATCAGGTCGTCGAAAAGGTAGTTCGGATCCGAGCCGGTCTCCTTGGGCGACGCGGAGGCAGCCTGCTCCGGCACCATCGACCAACGCACCGCTTTCTTGCCGCCGTCCCGGTCGACGAAGCGGAACGCATTGAGGCTGTTGTAGGTGGCCGTCTCCAGGCTTGCTGCCTTGGGCGCGCTTTTGATGGTGGCAAGCGCCTTCGCCGTGGCCGGATGCGCCTTCAGGAAGGCCTGCATCACGGCGGGGTCCGGCTTTCCCGTGGCGGGATGCGGCCTCCCCGCGATCACCAGCCCGGCAAATTCCCGGGCATTGCGCACCGTGAAGACCGGGATGCTGTTCATGCCGGTGCGCCACTCGTCGCCGTCGGCTGGTAGGAAGCGCAGCGCCATGCTCCAGACCGGGCTTGCGGTATCCGGCACGTCCGGTCGCCCCGATGCCAGGGCCAGCCGGCCGAGCACCGGAACCCGGCTCTGGGCGAACACGCTTGCCCGGGAAAGCTCGCTTCCGGCGGCACTGCTTGCGAACGTGCCGGAGATGCAGACGCCCTTGGCATGGTTGCGGCGAAAGCCCGGATGGTGGCCGTTGGTGCGCTCCAGCGCGTCGGCGACCTGCTCCGGCGACAGGCGGCCAGGCGTCAGCCAGCCACCCGCGAACGCGAAACCGGTCGCGGCCACGACCATGGCAGCGCCGATGGCGCCAAGGCGCAGGAGCGCCGCCGTTCCACGGACCGCGCCCTGCCCGTGTTCACCCTGCTGCGGCAGATCATGAGACAAGCCTACCTCCTCCGCAGCCAGTGGCTGCAGCCTGTGATGTCGTTCCCGGATCGGATGGAGCTGTCGCTACGTGTCCCGCGCGAACATTCCCGGCAGGTCGTCGGCACGCGGGTCGTCGGATCTGGTCACCACGGCATAGCTGTAGTCGCCGCGCGTCCAGTACTGGGCCAGGAGATCGCCGTCCCGGCGGGCACCCTCAATCCTGTCCACGCGCGACGGCCGTGGCCGGATGTAGAAGCTCACCCGCTGTCCCCCGGCATCCTCGTAGAGGACCATCGCCGCGGCCCCATTGTCCGTGACGAGCAGGCGCCCGTCGACCGGGCGCAGTCCCAGTGCCTGCAGGTCCGGCAGCGCCCCGCTGTCACCGAAGCGTGCCGCAAGCCATGGCTGGATTTCCGCCACTGAACCGTCCGGGCGCGACCTCGCTGCTTCGTCGGCGAACAGCCGGTAGGCCTGGAGGGCGTCCTCCATCGGCGGGTGGGCCGCCACCAGGGTAGCCTCCCGCATCTGCCAGCCGCCGGTGGCGCCCAGGCAAAGCGTCAGCGCCAGCATCGCCGCCATCGCCAAGTACCGCCGCCGGCGCGCCTGCAGCCGGTGCCGCACCCGCGCCGGGTCAAGCGCCGGGTTGGCCGGCAGCATCTCGGGATTTGCCCAGGCCGCGCGCAGGCGCTCGGCATCGCGCCGCCACCCGGCCACCTGAGTGGCCTGGTCCGGCCGTACCGCCAGTCGTTCCTCCACCCGGCGCCGCGCAGCCCCGTCCAGTTGGCCATCGACGAGGGCGTGCAGGTCCGCTTCGTCCGGTCGGATCTCGTTCATTTGACCACCCGCAGGCGTGGCTGCTCCATCTCGCCGTCCACCAGAGTACGCAACCGACGCCGCGCGCTGCTCAGACGGGACATCACCGTGCCCATCGGCACACCCAGGATCTCGGCCGCTTCCCGATAGGTCACGCCTTCGACGACGGTCAGCACCAGCAGGGCCCGCTGCTCGGCGGGCAAGTCGCCGAACATGTCGAGCGCCGACCGCGCCAGGACGAGGTCCTCGGTCGAGGCCGCCATCGCATCGGGATCGCCAAACCAGGACAGCAGGCGGGCAAGACGCCGGGCACGCCGGCTTCCGTCGATGAACTGCCGGTAGAGAATGGCGAACAGCCACGACTGGGTGCTGCCGCCGCTGCGCTTGCTGCCCCAGCGCGACAGCGCCCGCTCCAGGCAGTTCTGCACGAGGTCGTCGGCCGCGGCCGGCTCGCGGGTCAGCGACAGGGCAAACCGTCGCAGCCGTGGCAGGATCGCCCGCAGCTCCTCGTCATCGATCTCCGACATCGCCCCTCATCCGGCAGCGCCCCGTCCCATCATCCGTGGATCGCAGGTTGGACGACCGGCCGCCGGATTTATTCACTGTTCCTGCCGCAGATTCCTTCCAGGGGCCCGGCTGGACCGCAGCCGGCCGGACCCGGTCCCTCAGACGAACACCATCCCGCCATCGACCAGCAGCGACTGGCCGGTCATGAAGTCGGAATCGCTGGACGCCAGGAACTTGGCGACGCCCACCAGGTCCTTGGCGACCGAGGGTCGGCCCAGCACCGCCTGGGACGCCATGTCGTGGAAGGAGGCGTCCTCGCCCTGGCTCAGGCCGTGCTCCTGGAAGCCGCGGTCGATCACCTTCCACATCTCGGTCCCGACCACGCCCGGGCAGATCGCGTTGACGTTGATCTTGTCCTTGCCGAACGCGCGGGCCGCCGCCTGGGTCAGCGCCACGACGCTCCATTTGCTGGCGCAGTAATGGGCGAGCGGGTCATAGCCCTGCTTGCCGGCGATCGAGGCGGTGTTGACGATCTTGCCGCCGCCGCCCTGCTCCAGGAACACCTTGATGGCCTCCTGCATCCCGATCAGGACGCCCAGCCCGTTCACGTCCATGACGTTGTGCCAGTCCTCCTCGGTGATCTTGAGGAAGGGTCGGACCTGGGCGATCCCGGCATTGTTGAAGATCACGTCCAGCCGGCCATGCGCCTTCACCGCGGCCTGAATCATCGCCTGGACCTGCCCCCGGTCGCGCACGTCCGCAGCCACGGCGATCGCGGATCCGCCAGCGGCGCGGATCTCCTCCGCCACCGGCCCTGCCGCCTCCTCGCTCAGATCCGCCACGGCGATCTTCGCACCCTCGGCCGCCAGGCCCTTGGCGATCTCGGCGCCAATCCCGCGCGCAGCGCCGGTGATGACGACGCTCCGCCCTTCCAGTCCGTAGCCCATGCCCTGTCTCCCTGATGCCGGCCCGCCTCCTTGGTGGGCGGGCCTGGGTCATCCCGTGATGATCCCGAAGGGGCAGGCTGTCGAGGGGGGCGGGCAGGGGGCCTGCGGTCGCAGCTGCCAGGGACGGCCGGTGCATGGGTGGCGGCCGTGGCGGCAGAATGTATGGTCGGTCCAAGCATCCAGCGCACGAGGTCAGGCCATGCCCGTCACCCTCCACGGATCCTGCCGCTGCGGCGCCGTCCGCTTCTCCTGCGACAGCCATACCCCGCAGCCCTATCAGCGCTGCTACTGCTCGATCTGCCGCAAGACCGCCGGGGGCGGAGGCTACGCCATCAACCTGGGCGCCCGTTCGGACAGCCTGAAGGTCGAGGATCCGGACCAAGCCATCGCGGTGTTCCGGGCCGAGATCCGCCAGGAGGACGGCAGCTGCGAGCTGTCCACCGCGGAGCGCCGTTTCTGCGCGCGCTGCGCCACGGCGCTGTGGCTGTTCTCGCCGGAATGGCCGGACCTGATCCACCCGTTCGCCTCGGCGATCGACAGCGAGCTGCCCCGGCCGCCCTCCTCGGTGCACCTGATGCTGCGCTTCAAGCCGTCCTGGGTGGAACCGCAGCTCGGGCCGGACGACGCCCGGTTCGACCTTTATCCCGAACAGTCCCTGGAGGACTGGCACAGGAGCCGGGGCCTGTGGGTCGAGTGAGCGCGCCAGTGCCGGCTCAGAGGCCTTCCTCGGCGCGGATCTGCTCGTAGGCGCTCCGCACCGACTCCTTGCCATAGGTCCGCTCCAGCCGGCGCACGATGAAATGGCCTCGCGCCAGCGACTGGAAATGGTTGGTGAAGGCGGCATTCACTGCGGCCCCGCCCAGCGCCCCCAGCACCGGGACCGCCTGGGCCGCCACCTTCTGCGAGACGGTGATGCCGAAGCGGGCGCCGATCTGGGTGAGCAGCCGGGTGATCGCATGGGCGCTGCGGTCGAGCACGCCGCGCCCGGCGATCTGCCGGGCCGCCTCGGCGACCGACTTGGCCAGCGCGGTGCGCACCGCGAAATAGCTGCTCTCGTGCAGATGGGGCGAGCCCGCCTGCCCGCCCAGCGCGAACACCTGCAAACAGGCCAGGGCCGCTTCCGGCCGGCTCAGGTCCTCGCCCTCGCTCTGGGCGATCTGGGCGATCGCCCGCAGGATGATGGTGGTGGATACCGGCAGCTCGATCGGCAGGGAAGCCAGGCCGAACGCGCCGCCCACCGCGCCGGACAGGCTAGCCAGCGCCTGGTGGGTGCGCAGGCGCGGCTGCCCGTCCCGCTGCGGCACCGTCTTCAGGACGAAGCCGAACGCCCGCGACAGCGCGGCCGCGGTCGCCCGGGAGATGATCTCGCTGGCGGACTGGGGCAGGGCGCGGCCCAGGATCGCCACCGGCGTCCCGGCCAGGGAAGCCAGCCGGGCGGTGAAGCTCGGCCCTTCCAGCAGGCGGACGGCTTCGCGCAGGACGATGCGGTCGGTCCCGGCGATCTCGATCCCCGGTTGCACCGACCTGTCCGGGACCGACACTAGCTCCTGCGTGCTCACCTTTTCCCCCGCTTCCTGCGCGTTGCCCTCGGGCGCGCCGCCCGCAACAAGAAATGGTTCCGGCCAGCCCCGGTGCCCATGGCAGGGACCAGGACCGTCCGGTGGTGCCTTTCGCCGCTACAGCGCCGTGCCCGAGGCCGGAAGGTGCGGCTCGATCGCGGCCAGCTCGGCCTCGCTCAGCGCCGGGGCGGCTAAAGCGTCCAGGCTGTCGTCGAGCTGCGCCACGTCGCGGGCGCCGATCAGCGCCGAGGTGACCCGCTTGTCGCGCAGCACCCAGCTGAGCGCCATCTGCGCCAGGCTCTGGCCGCGCTCGCGGGCGATGTCGTTCAGCGCGCGCAGCCGGGCCTGCAGTTCCGGGGTCAGCCGCTCCGGCTTCAGGGAGGTGGTGCCGCGGGTGGCGCGCGAGCCTTCCGGAATGCCCTCCAGGTACTTGGAGCTGAGCAGGCCCTGCGCCAGCGGCGAGAACACGATGCAGCCAATCCCCTGCTCGCCCAGCACGTCGAGCAGGCCGCCGTCGGTGACCCGGTCCAGCATCGAGTAGCGCGGCTGGTGGATCAGGCAGGGCGTGCCCAGCGACTTCAGGATCGCCGCAGCCTGCCGGGTCTGCTCGGGGGAATAGTTGGACAGGCCGGCATAGAGCGCCTTGCCGCTGCGCACCGCCTGGTCGAGGGCGCCCATGGTCTCCTCCATGGGCGTCTCCGGGTCGGGGCGATGGCTGTAGAAGATGTCGACACGGTCCAGGCCCATCCGGACGAGGCTGCGCTCCAGGCTGGACAGGAGATACTTGCGCGAGCCGCGGTCGCCATAGGGGCCGGGCCACATGGGGTAGCCGGCCTTGGTGGAAATGATCAGCTCGTCGCGATAGGCGCGGAAGTCCGTGGCCAGGATCCGCCCGAACTGTTCCTCGGCCGAGCCCGGCGGCGGCCCGTAATTGTTGGCGAGGTCGAAATGGGTGACGCCCCGGTCGAACGCGCGGCGCAGCACTTGGCGGCCGGTCTCGATCCGGTCGATCCCGCCGAAATTCTGCCAAAGCCCCAGCGAGATCGCCGGCAGGAGGATCCCGCTGCGGCCGCAGCGCCGGAACCGGGCCGCCCCGTAGCGCCCATCCTCGGCCTTCCACACCTGGTTCATGCTCTGCTCCAGCTCCGCCGGCCCGCTCCGGCCGCCCAGACCTAAGGCTCCCTTGGCGCCAGTTCCAGCCGCCCGTTTCCGGCAGCCTCATGCAGGGCCGGCACGGTCGAGGCATGTTCATGCGCCTGCGCCCTTAGGACAGTTGACCCGCAGGGGGATATTTGCGCATGCCTCCCTCCGCGTGTAGGAGGCTACCCGCCGCGGCCACGGCCTGCGACATCCTCCCGGACCCCACTGCCGTCATCGGATCACTCAGCGATCATGTCCCATCTCGACGAGCTCGAAGCCGAGAGCGTCTACGTCCTCCGCGAGGCCTTCGCCAAGCTGGAGCGGCCGGCGATCCTCTGGTCCTTGGGCAAGGACAGCAACGTCGTCCTCTGGCTGGCCCGCAAGGCCTTCTTCGGCCACGTGCCCTTCCCGGTGATGCATGTCGACACCGGCAAGAAGTTCAAGGAAATGTACGCCTTTCGCGATCGCTACGCGAAGGAGTGGGGCCTGAACTTCATCCGCGAGGAATGCCCGCCGATCGAGCAGACCGACCCGTCCCTGCCGCCGGCCGCCCGCTCGGCCGAGCGCAAGACGCTGGGCCTGCGCGCGGCCCTGCTCAAGCACCAGTTCACTGGCCTGGTCGCCGGCATCCGCCGCGACGAGGAGGCGATCCGCGCCAAGGAACGCTACTTCTCGCCGCGCAGCCTGGACGGTTCCTGGAACCTGAAGGACCAGCCGCCGGAAGTGTTCGAGCAGTACATGACGAGCTTCCCGCCCGGCGTGCACGTGCGGATCCACCCGCTGCTGCATTGGACGGAGCTGGACATCTGGCGCTACACCAAGCGCGAGAACATCCCGGCGATCGAGCTGTACTTCGCCAAGAACGGGATGCGTTACCGCTCGCTCGGCGACGAGGACATCACCAAGCCGGTGCCGTCCACCGCGTCGACCATCGACGAGATCATCGCGGAGCTGGAGACCACCAAGGTGGCCGAGCGCTCCGGTCGCGCCATGGACCACGAGGCCGAGGACAGCTTCGAGCGCCTGCGCGCGTCCGGCTACCTCTGACCGGGCTCCACCTTGGGCTCTCTGATCCCGCCCCGATACCTCGTTCTTCCGGAATCCGAAGATGTCCGACCGTAGCGGTCAGAAACTTGCCATCGTCATCGTCGGCAGCGTGGACCACGGCAAGTCGACCCTGATCGGCCGCCTGCTCCACGACACCGGCTCCTTGCCCGAGGGCAAGTTCGAGGCGCTGCAGGCGATGTCGAAAAAGCGCGGCATGCCGTTCGAATGGGCCTTCGCGCTGGACGCCATGCAGGCCGAGCGCGACCAGGGCATCACCATCGACACCGCGCGCATCCGCTTCGCCACCAGGAAGCGCGACTACATCATCATCGACGCGCCCGGCCACCGCGAGTTCCTGAAGAACATGGTGACCGGCGCATCGGCCGCCGACGCCGCGCTCCTGCTGGTCGACGCCGACGAGGGCGTGAAGGAGCAGTCGCGCCGCCACGCCTATGTCCTGCACCTGCTGGGCATCCGGCAGGTCGCGGTCCTGGTCAACAAGATGGACCTGGTGAACTACGACGCCGAGCGGTTCGGCGCCGTGGCCGAGGCGATCCGCGGCAACCTGCGCTCGCTCGACATCGAGCCCTCGCACATCATCCCGATCGCCGCCCGCGATGGCGACAACCTGGTCAGCAAGAGCGAGCGGATGCTCTGGTACCAGGGCCCGCCGGTGGTCGAGGTGCTGGACGAGCTGTCGCCGCGCGCCCGCGGCGTCGACGCGCCGCTGCGCCTGCCGGTGCAGGACGTCTACAAGTTCGACCAGCGCCGGATCATCGCCGGCCGGATCGAGAGCGGCCGGATCGAGGTCGGCCAGCAGATCCAGTTCTCGCCGTCCAACAAGATGGTGACCGTCGCCTCGATCGAAAGCTGGAACGTGCCGGAGGCGCCCGGCAGCGCCGTGGCCGGCACCTCGGTGGGGATCACGCTCAGCGAGCAGATCTTCGTCGAGCGCGGCGAGGTGATCAGCCATGTCGAGAACGCGCCGGTTCTGACCAACGTCTTCCGCGGCAAGCTGTTCTGGCTGTCGAAGAAGCCGCTCCAGGTCGGCCGCAGCTACACGCTGAAGCTGGCCACGGTGGAGGCCCAGGTCGTCGTCGAGAAGATCGAGAAGGTCATCGACACCACCGACCTCGGCGAGCGCCAGGTCGACCAGGTGGAGCGCGACGAGGCGGCGGAGGTGATCTTCCGCAGCACGCGCATGCTGGCCCTGGACGAGTATCGGGCGGTGCCGGGCACCGGGCGGTTCGTGCTGGTCGACGACTACCTGACGGTGGCCGCGGGCCTGGTGTCGATGGAGGGCTATCCCGACCAGCGCCGCCAGCTCTCGGTCAAGGCGACCAACGTCCATGCAGTG
Organism: Geminicoccus roseus DSM 18922; assembly: GCF_000427665.1. Lineage (NCBI taxonomy): Bacteria > Pseudomonadati > Pseudomonadota > Alphaproteobacteria > Geminicoccales > Geminicoccaceae > Geminicoccus > Geminicoccus roseus. The sequence goes on along the minus strand of NZ_ATYL01000003.1, from coordinate 4,529 downwards.
GGCCATGCGGTCACCCGCGAGGCCCGCGCCCTGCGCAACGGCCATGGCGGCGGCGTGCTCTGGCTGACCGGCCTGTCCGGCGCCGGCAAGTCGACCCTGGCGCTGGCGCTCGAGCGCGAGCTCTTCGCCAAGGGCTGGCATGTCTATGTGCTGGACGGCGACAATGTCCGCTCCGGGTTGAACAAGGACCTGGGCTTCGGTCCGGAGGACCGCGCCGAGAACATCCGCCGGATCGGCGAGGTGGCGGCGCTGTTCGCCGATGCCGGCTTCCTGGTGGTGACCTCGTTCATCTCGCCCTACCGCACTGACCGGCAGCGCGCCCGCGAGGCGGCCGGCGAGCGGTTCCGCGAGATCTACGTCAAGGCGTCGCTGGAAGCCTGCGAGGCGCGCGACCCCAAGGGCCTCTACCGCAAGGCCCGCGCCGGCACGATCACCGACTTCACCGGGATCCAGGCCCCCTACGAGGAGCCCGAGAACCCGGACGTGGTGGTGGAGACCGACCGGCAGAGCGAGGCGGAGTGCGTCGAGGTGCTGATGGGCTTCGTCCGCAACCAGTTCGGCGTATAGAGCAGCCGGGCACACCGGACGCAAAATCAACAGACCCGGTGCTGACGCGCCGGGTCTGTTGTTGTTTCCGGAAGGCGAGTTGGCAAAGCTCGCCGTATCGGCCCAGGTGAGGGGTGGGAACTAAGCGGACGCGGAGGGGCATGCGGATTGCCGTCATGATGCGGCACGCCGCCGAGGGCGGCGGAACCGGCACCTACACGCGCGAGCTCGTCCGCGGCCTCGTGGACCGGGGCACCTGTCACCGTTTCGACCTGCTGTTCGACGATCCCGCCGCCGCGGCCGAATGGGCCGGCCAGGCCCATGTCCATCCCGTGGTCCTGCGGGCGCCCGGGCGGATGGCCTGGGACCAGTGGGCCGTGCCGCGCTACTGCAACCGGGCCGGCGTCGACGTGGTCTTCAACCCCAAGCACGCCATGCCGTTCCTGGCGAAGGCGCCCTGCCTGTTCGTCCTGCACGGCGCCGACTGGTTCGTGGTGCCGGAGAACTATGGCTGGCGGCTGCGGGCCTATCAGGCCGTGGCCCTGCCGCTCTACCTGCGCAAGGCACGGCACACGATCAGCGTGTCCGAGGAGAGCCGCCGCCGGCTCGCCGCCCGCTTTCCGTTCACGGCCGGTCGTTCCAACACGATCCACCACGGCGTCTCCCCCCGGTTCCAGCCGGTCACCGACCCGCAGGTCCTGGCCAGGGTGCGGGCGCGCTACCGCCTGCCGGAACGCTTCGTGCTCTATCTGGGGCTGATCTACCGGCAGAAGAACGTTGGCGGCCTTCTGGAGGCGTTCCGCCGGCTGATGGGATCGGTCCCGCACGATCTGGTGGTCGCCGGCCGGCCGGCCTTTCACGGCCGGAGGGCGCTGGAGCCGCTGGCCGATCCGGCCCTGGCCGCCCGGGTCCATCTGCCCGGCTGGATCGACGAGGACGACCTTCCGGCGGTGCTCTCGCTGGCCGAGCTGTTCGCCTTCCCGTCCTACTACGAGGGGTTCGGGATCCCGCTGCTGGAAGCGATGGCCTGCGGCACCCCGGTGGTGACCTCCACGGGCGGCGCCTGCCCGGAGGTCGTCGGCGCCGCGGCGCCCACGGTCGATCCCGACGACCCGGACGCCATCGCCGCTGCGATGCACGCGGTGCTGGCCGATCCGGAGCAGGCCAGCCGCCAGCGCCGGCTGGGGCTGGCACGGGCGCGGCTGTTCACCTGGCAGACCGCGGCCGCCCGCACCCTGGCGGTGCTGGAAGCGCTGGGCCGGGACGAACCTCCCGACCTGCCGCCGCCGCCCGGCCTGGCCGAGACCGCGGTCCCCGACCGCGCCCCGTTGCCCCGGGACCTGAGCTCGCCGCTGGCGGGCTGACGCGGCAGCCAATCTCCCTGCCACGCCCGATGCCCGGCGATCCTGAACCTCGGATTCGGAAGGTCCTCTCCCCATGATCCGGCTCGTGGCGGCCCGGATCATGGTCTTGCATATCCCGGATCGCCCGGCGTGGCCTGCCCGAGGCGACAGCTCAGCCCGAGCTGCGGCAAGCTGCGGTGGCTGGCGGCGGAGGAGGGGCGGCCGGTTCCGCGGACTGTCCCTGGCCCCCTCAACGTGCCGGAGCTTGCCGACCTGGCCGGCGCTCCCACGACACCCTCGGCCGAAAGCCCGTTCGAGCACGGGCATGAATGGCGGATGCGACACAGGAGGGGGTCGGCCGATGGCAACCTGGATGGAGACCTGGGGAACACCGAGGCGCATCCCGTACTCCGGCGCCGGGCGGCTCTGGCGGGTCATCCGGCCGGACGTTTACTCTGCCGCCCGCCTCGCCTCCGGAAGATCTCCTGCTGACGGTCATCGGTCTCGACCCCGACGTGCCGCTGGCGTCCGCGGACCCTCTTCCCGGTGCCGCAGCCGCTCGTGCGGCAGAACCACCAGCAATTGGCCTGCCACGACCCCTGGTGGATCGGCAGCATCCGCCAGCCGCCACCAATGCGCGACATGCGGCGGATTGCGTTCCGCACATCCCGACAGCCAATCCCGGGCTGCGCCAACGTGGGCGGGTCAAGGCAGCAGCGGCTTGATCCGCTGCCAGTTCTCGTCGGCCTGATCAGTAGATAGCGTCTGGCCTTGCTGGCAGTCGGACCATCCGGCCACGCTTCTCCTGATCCCACGTTCCGGGCTTCCAACACGGCGCCTCATCCACGGAAGGATTATGATCGTCCTAGCCGGATCTGCCGCGCCGACCGTCGCCAAGTGCCATCTGCGGCCGACATCCGCCGGCTGAATCCACGCCCCCGTCCTTTCGCCGAGACACCGGGAGACAGCCTGGCGGAGGAGCGGCCGCAAGAGGGGCCGGGTGCCCGCGCTGGTCCAGCGCCACAGACGTCACCACGCCTTCAGCCGGTGGGCCGTTCTGCCGGAAGGGTTCGCTGTGGCGGGACCGGTGCAAGCCGGGCAGAGCAACCCTGGCTGGTCGAGCCCGGCGCCGACCGGTCCTGGACGGTGGCGGCGGTCAAGGCCCGGGCCGGCGCTAGAGCGGAATCCCATCAGTCTGGATCGTATCCGCATGCACTGAAGTGGTTGGCCCACCCTGCGGGGTTGCAGGCGGCGGCGATGCGGCCGATGGCCGGTCCAGAGGCCCTCAACGGCGCGCCCGGCCGCCTTTCGCAGCATGGCCTTGAGCCTGGCGGAAGCGATCTCGCCTCCCGGTCCTGCTGTACCGGGCCCTTTCAGGGGGCGGATGATCCGGCTCCTGCCGGATCATGGGTTGAAGTCGGGGCTGTCGGGCGAAAGGAACGGCAAGCTCGCCCCTGCGGCCTCGATCAGCGCGCGCGTCGTTGGTCCCTTGTGGCCGGACAGGTTGTCCATGATGACGATGCCGCCACGTTGCAGTTCGGGAACGAAAACCTTTTCGACGTAGGTCTCGAAGGCATCGCGATGGATCGCGCCGTTCAGGACGACGGGCGCGATCATCCCGCGCGTGGTCAGGGCGCTCCCGAAAGTAGCCGTCTTCCAGTGCCCGTGGGGGACGCCCATGCGCAGGCGCTCGCCGCGGGGGCAACCTCCGTGCGTGCGGGCCATGTTCGTCTTGGCCCCGTCGATCGCCGCTGGCGCTCGACCATCGATGAACACCAGCCGCTCGGGATCAAGGTCGGTCCGGCCGTCGAACCACGCCTGCCGGCGCTTCAGGACATCGGGACGGTCCTGCTCGGTAGCGTGCCCGCTCCTTTCTTGCGTGTCAGCCCGTGACGGCGGAAGAACCCCTGCAGGGTGCCGCAACCAAAGCCTCGGCCGCGCTTGGGTCAGCGCCGCGCGCGGTTCCTCCGGGGTGATATCGGGCGTTGCCTCCAGCAGTTCTCGGATCAGCCATCCTGCGCCTCGACGCGGACGAAGCGGCGATCACCACCGGGCGGACCAGGCTGCGGATCGCCCTGCGTCCGCTCCAGCGCGCGCCACCGGCTCACGCTCGCGGCGCTGACGCCAGATCGCGACGCTGCCGCTCGGTGGCTTGCGCCCTCAGCCACTGCCTTCAACACGCTCACGAAGATCGCCGGAAAGCGCCTTGGACATCCAAGCCGGCCTCCATCCCGGCGGACATCGTGAATCAGAACCAGCGCCTCAGGGGGATCCCCGACGATTCGATCAGGTCGGCCGATGCTCTATCCCGCCCATCGACCGGGTGCGGATCGTCATGCTGGCGGGATGCGGCCAGATCAGCAGCATCTCGCAATTTGCATCCAGATCCCGGCCCTCTGCGCCAGTGGCGCTGCCATGGCCCTCCACGCAAGCCGGCCGCACCGCTGCCCGCCATCCAGGAGATCGGCATCCGCCGCCGCAGGCTTCGCGGTCGGGCGACCATGCCAGGGATCGTTTGCCTGGCATCGAGAGCCGGCCGCCGCCCGGTGGCGCGGAATGGATCGTCCGGCAAATCCCGGTGAGGCTTGGCCGCGTGCCCTGTCCGGCGCCCCTAGGAACATCCACCGGATCCGCGCCGGG